>CAXBRI010000022.1:0-10904 GCA_963978125.1 uncultured bacterium
CCCCGCTCGGCTGTGGCTCGTCGCGTCATCGCTTGTTCTCGGCGCATTATTGGCGCTGTGGCTCACGCCACACGCGGCGAACTGGGTCTTTTACGGCGACCAGTAGGTCTTAGAAGAAGGCGGCGCAGAGGTCGTAGACCTCGCGGGGCACCGTGCGCTGGCCCTGGGTTACCTCGCGGAGAGGGACTTCGACCATGGTGTCGTTACGAACCACGGGGATCACTCCGAAACGACCACCGACGACAGCGTCGTAGGCCGCGGCGCCGAGCCCCGTCGCCCAGATCCGGTCGTGGGCTGTGGGCGTTCCTCCGCGCTGGACGTGGCCGAGAACCGTCGTGCGCGTTTCACGATGGCCCCGTTCTTCCAGTCGCGCGGCCAGGTAGTGGCCGACGCCACGTGTTTCGAGTCTCACCCGGCCAATGGCGTCACGTTGGGGCTCGCCGACCTCGCTGCCACCGAGACTCGCCAAGGTGACCCCTTCGGCGACACAAATAATGGAATAGCCGAAACCTTCATCTTTCCGGCGAGTCGCGTGGGCGTCAATCTCGTCCAGCGACATCGGGAACTCGGGAATAACCACCAGGTCGGCTCCGCCGGCGAGTCCGCCGAGCGCGGCAATCCATCCGGCGTACCGGCCCATGGTTTCGACGACAATCACGCGGTGGTGTGAGGCGGCCGTTGTTTGGAGACGGTCAATCGATTCCGCGACGATGGACACCGCGGTGTCGAAGCCGATGCAGTATTGGGTGCCGACGAGATCGTTGTCAAGGGTCTTGGGCAAACCGATAATGGGGGCGCCATGTTCGGCTAACCAGTTTGCGATTCGCTGCGTCCCATCGCCTCCGATGGCGACTACGGCATCGAGTTCATTCGTGATTGTGGCCAAGACCTGTTCGCGACCCCCCGTGGGGTCGTCCAGGTTGTAGCGGCTGGTGCCCAAAACCGTGCCGCCTTGGCCTACGAGTTCCTCAATCTCGCGGCGACCAAATGAGACTGCGTCCAGCTCTCCCACGAGGCCAGCCCAGCCGTTTTGAATACCGAGGATTTCGTGCCCATCGTTGAGTGCTCTCACTCCGAGGGCTCGGATGGCCGCGTTGAGTCCTGCGGCATCACCACCCGCGGTAAGTACGCCGATGCGCATGTACACCCTTCTTCGCCTTCGGACTCAGTTTAGGAAATGCTGGATTTGCACCTCAAGGAATTGAAAGACAGTTGAAAGCCATAGCCCTTCATCATGAAATGGGCACGTCGCCGGCCACCGAGCATTGAACGTCACAATTCCGAGGGCTCGGTCAGACTTCTTGTGATTTCACCGCTGACGCTTGGGTGAAACGCGTGAGCACGAAACTCAAGACCAGTGCTGCCAGAACACCAAGGTTTGCCCCGGCCCACTGGCCGGTCTTGCCACCTAGGTGGAAAGGTGCGAGGAAGTAGCCCTGCCACGTCAGCCACGACGCAAACGTGTTTGTGACGAGCCCCCATCCAATGAGAGTGGAAACGATTGTGATGGCGAGTGGCATGATTTGCACGCTGCCGTAGCGACCACTCGAGGTGAACAGGTCGCCGTCAACGTAGGGCTTGCGGCGCAGACTGAGATCAGCGAGGAACACACCCGCCCAGGACGCGATGAGAACGCCGATGGTAATGAGGAAGCCTTCGAACTGGTAGAGGAAGTTGTTCGCCTTGAAGACGAGGTAAATCGTTCCGCCCACCATGATCACGCCGTCCAGAAGCGCTGACGCGAAACGGGGGATCTTGATTCCCATCGAGAGCATGGAGAGACCCGACGAGTAGATGTCGAGCACGGCACCGCCAACGAGTCCGAGAATCGCCACGATGGCGAAGGGGACGAGGTACCAGGTCGGCAGCAGATTGGCCAAGGCGCCCACCGGGTCATTGCCGATGGCCGTCTTGAGGCTGTCCGACGAGCCAGCCAGCAATAAGCCGAAGAGCAGGAGGATGATCGGAGCCACGGCGGCGCCGAAAGTCGTCCAGCCCACGATTCCACGGGTCGAGGAGTTTCGCGGCAGATACCGGGAGTAGTCGGCCGCCGCGTTCACCCAGCCCAGTCCGAATCCGGTCATCACGAAGACCAGGGACCCGATGAGAGCTTGCAGCGATCCGCTGGGAATGGTGCTGACGTGCGACCAGTGGATGTGGCTCGCCGACAGAAAGATGAACACGACGGTCAAAATGCCGGTCAGAACCGTGATGACCGCCTGCAGGCGCATGATGGCGTCAAAGCCGAGAACCCCTCCGCCGATAATGAGTGCCCCCACCACCAGCATCGCCGCGACCTTGACGGTGGTGCCGCTGCTCCAGTGAAGTCGAGTGAACACCGTCGAGGTGGCGAAGACCGCGAGGACGCTCAGGATCGTCTCCCAGCCCACGCACAGCAACCACGAAATGAAGGCGGGAAGTCGGTTGCCGTCCACGCCGTAGGCCGCTCGGCTGAGGACCATGGTGGGCGCCGACCCGCGCTGGCCGGCGACCGAAATGAGACCACAGAGCCAGAAGCTGAAAACGATGCCGATCACGCCGACCACGAGTGCCTGCCAGAACGAAACGCCGAAGTACAAGACGTAGGCGCCGTACCCGAGGCCGAGCACCGAAATGTTGGCTCCGAACCAGGGCCAGAAGAGTTCGCGGGGCTGGCCCTTGCGCTCCGACTCCGAGATGACGTTGATTCCGTTTTCCTCAATTTTGAACGGGTTGCCTCCGCCGGTGCCGAGGATTTCCGAGACTTCGTCTGACATGAGTTCCTCCTTGTGGATTACTCCCCATGGTACGACCGACCCACTTGCGCTTCGGTGATTGTGCCTAGAGGATCAGTAGCGTTGAACCTGATGGCGGCGACAAGTGACTTTCGTCACGACCGTGCGTTCGGTGCACTGAGAGGCTTGGCGCTGGGCGATGCATTGGGCATGCCCACTCAGTCCTTCACGCGTGAACAAATCGTGAGCCGCTACGGCGAACTGCTCCCGGGATTGATATCCGCCGACGATGACCACCCGTACGCGCCGGGACTGTCGGCGGGCACCGTGACCGACGACACCGAGCAATCCGTACTCGTGGCCCACCTCTTGATCGAAGGTAGCGGCCGCGTTACCCCGGAGTCGATGGCCACGATGCTCACATCCTGGGAGAAGTCAGTGGTGGCTCGCGGGCTGCGAGATCTATTAGGCCCTTCCACGTCAGCAGCTCTCGCGGAGTGGCGCGCCGGGGTTTCGCCGTCGGAAACGGGCCGGCGAGGAGTGACGAATGGAGCCGCGATGCGCATCACCCCGGTAGGTATTGCCACTTCGCCCGACGAAAATTTGCTCGTCGAGCGGGTGGTCATGGTGAGCTCTCTGACGCACCGGACGGACGTGGCGTTGGGGGCGGCGGGTTTCGTCGCGGGATGCGCGAGCGCACTCATTGAGGGATGCACCTGGGTCGACGCGGCGTCGTTCGCCTTAGGGGTTGCGTCGAAGTGCGTGATGAGGGGAGTGCCGACCGACGACGGTGAAGTCGAATCCCGCTTGCGTGAGGCTCTCGCCAGTCCACCCTTACCCGTGAATGGGAAAACGGCAGATCTTCTCGCTTCTCGTTTCGGCGTGGACGTGCGTGCGGTGGCGTCGGTGCCCACCGCGGTGGCGGTCACGACAGCGTGTGGAGGGGATCCGTGGGGCGCTCTTCGCCTCTCCGCATCATTGGGAGATGACACCGACACGATGGCTTCGATTGCCGGTGCCCTGCTGGGGGCTCGGTGGGGAAGCCACGCCTTTCCCGACGCCGACACCTCGCTCGTTGAGCGACACAACACCCTTGATTTGGGAACACTGGCCTCCCAACTTCTGGAACTACGTCGGTAGGGTGGAGCCGTGACCGCGGGCCGCTTTGTCAATCTCGACACGGTCATGATGGACATGGTGCTGCGGGTCGATCATTTGCCCGCTCGCGGTGGTGACGCCGAGGTATTCGAGCGTCTCGCGACTACTGGTGGTGGCTTCAATGTGATGGCCGCCGCGGCCCGTCAGGGGGTTCCGACCCTGTACGCCGGAATTTTGGGCGAAGGGCCATTCGCCGACGCCGCCAGGTCCGATCTCTCCCGGGAGGGCATTTCGACGCCTCTGAATAGGGGCTGCCTCGATCTAGGTTTGTGCATCGTCCTGCTGGAACCCTCGGGGGAGCGAACTTTCGTGACGTCGCCCGGGGCTGAGCAGAAAGTCACCGCTGAAGAACTGGAGCGAATTGAACTGCGTTCGGGCGACGTGATGTATGTCTCCGGATACAACTTTGTCTACCCGTCGCTGCGAGACCAAGTCTTGGCGTGGTGGCCGTCAATCCCCGAAGGAGTCATCGTCGCGTTCGATCCCGGTCCGCGAGTCAGCGACATTGATGTGAACGTCCTCGGCACCGTTCTTCAGCGGACCGATTGGATTTTGCTGAACGACGAGGAGGCGGCCGCGTTGTGTGACGACGGATCGGCCGAAGAGCGCGCCAAGGAACTGGCGGGTCGTGCCCGGAGCGGGTGCGTCATCCACCGTGGTGACACGGGCTGCGTGGTTGCTACTCGGGGCGAAGGCGTGAGTCAGGTTCCCGCGGTACTCGCGACAGTCGTCGACACCAATGGTGCGGGCGATACCCACAACGGTGTGTTCCTCGCCAATCTGGCACTCGGTCGCTCGCCCCTCGAGGCGGCGCACCGGGCGAACTACGCGGCGTCGGTGGCGATTGGTCGTCTCGGTCCTGCTCAGTGTCCGCCGCGCGAAGACGTCGAGGCGTGGTACCGCGTTTTCAGCGACGTCGAACGTTAAAAGTAGTTTCGTCCGAGTTCGTCAGACCACGTGGGCGCGCGCACAGGTTCGTCGGGAACAGACCAGCGAAACACTGGCTTGATGTCCAAGACTGGGGTTCCATCAATACCGTCGAGGCCACGAACCGTCAGTGAGCGCGGGCCGACAGTGTCAAGTTTGACGGTGCTCAACAAAATTCGATTGGGGCGGTCCTTGTTTCGCTGAGCGAATATGCCGACGTCGGGCCAATCGGGATTGCCACGCGGGTGGCGGTGCCATGGTCCCGGCGGGACGTCCTCGGCCCAGTCGGCGAAGAAAACAATCTCAACGTGTGAGAATTGGTCGAGGCCGTTGAGTGATTCGCCGGGCACGTCGTCGGCGAGCTCCACGGTGCTCACCACATCGCTCCAGTTGTCATCAAGCGCCTCGCTGCGATTGTTGCGGATGTAAGCGACCGGGCGCACGGGGAGTTGCATGCTCCCATTCAACACCCGTATCCACCACGGCCGTTCGATGTCCAAGCAATATGTCACCGTGACCGAATTGACCACTTCGACCAACCCTCCCGCCCAGGAATGCCGCTCTCCGCTGGCCCCGTTCGCGGAGTGTCCGCAGTGCGGGGGAGGTCTCTACGCCGAGCACGCTCATTTCCGCTGCTCGGGCTGTGGCTGGCGGGATTCGTGCTGCGATTAGCCAAATTTTTGAATCAAGATTTCACCTTGTAGCGACCCCCGTTTCACCCCCCGTTTACCTGTGGTCGTTAGGTTTCGAATCAGGATTCTGCCAACTTCGGACAGGGTCTTAACTGGATAGTCCAGTTTTCATTCCTGAGGAGGAATCAATGAAGAAGTCCCTTCGGTCGATGGCCACGGTGGCCGTCGCGACCATTGGATTGACTGCTGTCTCGATGCCCGCGTTCGCCGCGCAGGGTGATGGAAAGTCGGGCGACCTCGACTTGAAGACAGCCACCGCCACCGTCAACATGGGTGGTTCCACTTTCGACCAGCCACTCATCGCCGTCCAAACGGGCAACCTGATCGTCAGCGGCGTCAAGGCTTACGGCGGTGCGAACACCAAGGTGACAGTCTCGCCGAACCCGTATCCGACGTCGGGTTCAAACTCCGGCTCGGGCTATGGCCGAAATGCGGTGACGAACAACGCCGGCGGATTCCTCGCAACCATCGGATTCTCCGACCAGCCAATGGCTTCGGCCTCGGGCACGGTTCCCTCGGGCGTAACGGTGTCTGACTACGCGCAGGTTCCCTTCTTGCTTGGTGGCGCGGTGATGACGTACAACGTCCCTGGCGTCTCGAACCTGAAGTTGACACCGGCGGTCATCGCTGAGATTTACGACGGTGCAATCACTTCCTGGAAGAACCCGCAGATCATCGCACTGCAAGGTGGTGCCGCCAGCACGAACGGCAAAATCTTGAACGCTCTGAGCTCGTCGGAAGAGCAGATCAAGGTGGCCTTCCGTTCCGGTGGTGGTGGAACGAACTACGCCTTTGAGAACTACCTCTACGACGCGTACCAGGCGAACAAGACAGCAAACTCGTCGTGCACCGCAAACTTCGCCCTGTCGACGGGGACTACGACCATCAATGGAAACAAGGTCGCCAACCAGAAGCCCGCGACGGGTGTCGACGTGACGGCCTCGTGCTACTGGCCGGGCAGCGTTCCCCAGACCCTGTGGGGAAAGCAGATGGACTACACCTACAACAACGCTCCGCTCTGGGACAACGCACCGAACCTCGACACTGCTCGCGGCACTTCCTACACCAAGGGAGTCCAGTCGGGTAACGGTGGCATGGTCACCTACGTGGAGAACAATGTCGGTGCCATTGGATACGTCGAAGCCAGCTATGTGTTGCTTGCCAATGACCCGGCATTGCAGGTTGCCCAGTTGCCCAACGCTCAGACGCACAAGTTCATCAAGTTCTCGGTCAATGGTGTGATTGCCGCGGCGGCCAACAAGTTGGCTTCGGGTGCCATCAACACCGACGACTTCGACATCAACAACCAGGCGGACGCTGCTGGCAAGGCGTGGCCCTTCGCCACCTTCAGCTGGGCCATTGTTCCCAAGAACAGCAATGGCAGTGGTGCCCAGAGTGCGACGAACCTTGAAGCCGGTGTGAAGTACATCGACTGGGCGACGCACGCTGGCCAGAAGTTTGCGTCGGCCGTCGGTTACGCGCCGCTTCCTGTTTCGGTTCAGAACGCCGTACGCAACTCGCTCAACAACGTGATGTGTGGTGCGACGGCCTGCCTCGCAGTAACGCACTAGTTGTGATCAGGAGCAACGATTGACATGAAGATTGGTCGTCGCGACATCGTGACACCGTCTCCGGTCGGGGAGATGGCGGCGGGTTCTCCCGCCGCCATCTCTCGTTCCTGGTATGAAGGATCTCTCACCGCATTTGCTTTCACTTTCGCGCTGATCGCCTTCTTGTTTGTCGGAAATCTTGTATATCGAGCGTGGCCCGTAATTGGCCACCAGCCTCTGAAACTCTTGACATCGGCCAACTGGGGCAGCGACGTTGGTCAGTTCGGTGCGCTGTCTCAGATTGTGGGAACCCTCCAGTCTTCCGTCGGGGCGGTGTTGATTGCGGTGGTGGTGGGAATTGCCGCAACCCTCGCCATTGTCTTCTTGGTTCCTCGGCGACTGCGTGTCATCACCGCAACGCTTATTGAACTACTCGCGGCAGTGCCCTCTGTGGTGTATGGCGCTTGGGGTTTTATAGCCCTGGGCCCATGGGCACTCAAGCACGTGGAACCATTCCTCGGACGGCTTCCCCTGGCCTCGCATATTTTTGGGCCAGCGAATCAGTACGCCTCTCAATCGTTGTTATTGGCGATGGTCGTCCTGGCGGTCATGGTGCTCCCCACGTTTGTGGCCGTGGCGCGCGAGGTCATTTCATCCGTTCCCCAGGACTTGATTGAAGCGAGTCAATCCCTGGGGGCCACGTGGTGGCAGACCATGTGGCGGGTGGTGATTCCGGCGTCGCGAATCGGACTCTTCGGCGCTGCGTCGCTGGCCCTCGCTCGAGCCGCGGGCGAGACGGTCGCCGTTCTTTTCATCATTGGCGGTTCAGCCACCATCCAGTGGCATCTCCTTATGCCTGGCACCACCCTCGCGTCATGGATTGCCGGTCAGTTTGGGGAGTCATCGGGAGTGGGCATCAATGCCCTGATGGCTCTTGGCGTCCTCCTCATGATCATCAACTTCTCATTGGCTCTCGTTAGCCAGCGGATGATTTCCAATCAGCGTCGACGATTGGCGGCGTCATGAACGTCCCCGTGTTTGAAGTGCCGGTATTAAGCGAGGCGAGTCGAGCGGAGATTCGATCCATCACATCATCGAGGCGACGAGCCCGAGAGGTTCGCTCAAGGCTGATGCAGTGGATTTCGCCAATTTCACTTCTGGTCGCTGCGGCACCGCTCTTCGCTCTCTTGGCCGCCCTGGTGTCCAAGGGTGGCCCGTATCTCACGCATTGGTCGTTCTACACCCAAGGTCCTCAAGCTCCTACGATTCTCACGCCCAACGCCGTGGGCGGTATTTCAACGGCCATCACCGGTTCTTTGAGCATCGTGTTCTGGGCGTCGCTCCTGGCTATCCCGCTCGGCGTGGCGACGGGGATCTACACGGCGGAGAAGAATTCACGATTGGCGACGGCCATCCGACTTGTCGCTGGGACGATGTCAGGTGCCCCCTCAATCTTGATGGGACTCTTCGCGCTTGGACTCATGATTGAAACTCTGGGAGTCCAAGCTTCAGCTTTTGACGGGGCGGTAGCACTGGCGGTCTTGATGCTTCCGGTGGTGGCCATCGCCACCGAAATCGCCGTTCGAGCAGTTCCCAGCACCTATCGTGAAGCGGGCCTCGCACTAGGAGCGAAGCCACACCGCGTTTCTCTCAAGGTGATTTTGCCGGCTGCTCGGGGCGCAATTGTTTCGGCCAGCCTGTTGGCGCTGTCACGAGCCGTCGGTGAAACGGCACCAATCATTTTCGTTATTGGGGAAGTTAACCGGGTGTCATTCAACCCCCTGTCACCGGTGCAGGCGATGCCTGCGTTGCTGTACTCCAATCTCGCGTCGCCGTTCCCAGCCCTCCGCGACGAAGCCTGGGGCATTGGACTTTTGTTGGTTTTGTTCGTGTTTGCCCTCAGTTTCACTGCCAGGTTGTGGGCGGCTCGCTCGGACAAAGGAAGGTAATAATGGATGAATTGCTGAAGGACGGTGTTCCGCAAATGGATCGAATTGAGAGCGAAGGCCGTCCGGTCGAACTAGCCGTCGCGATGTCACTTCACGACGTCGCTGTGTCATTTAACGGCCGCACGGCCGTTCGCAACGCCACCTTTGATGTGGCAAAACATCGCGTGACGAGCTTGATTGGCCCGTCGGGCTCTGGAAAGACAACTCTGCTGCGTGCATTGAACCGACTTCACGATTTGACACCTGGTGCTGTGGTGACGGGTCAGGTGCTTCTCGAGGGGACCGACATCTATCGCGGCGGTATGTCGGTAACCGAGCTGCGCACCCGGGTGGGCATGGTGTTCCAGCGCCCGAACCCTTTCCCGACGATGTCCATTTACGAGAACGTCGTGTCGGGACTGCGTTTCAACGGCATCAAGAAGAAGTCCCTTCTCGATGAGGCGGCCGAAACCTCATTGCGCGCCGCCGCTTTGTGGGATGAAGTGTCGAGTCGTCTGAAGGTGGCCGCGTCCAACTTGTCCGGTGGTCAGCAGCAGCGCCTGTGCATCGCCCGAGCCCTGGCCGTCGATCCTGAGATCTTGTTGATGGACGAGCCGACTTCGGCCCTCGACCCCGTGGCGACGTTGCGTATCGAAGAACTGATGGCGTCGCTGAAGAAGCGGGTCACCGTGGTAATCGTGACCCACAACATGCAACAGGCCTCACGTATATCGGATGACTGCGCCTTCTTGCTGATGGGCGACGACAACGCCGGTGAACTCATCGAATTCGACACCACGGAAAAGATCTTCAACAACCCTAAGGACTCACGCACCCTCGACTACACCCTCGGACGATTCGGGTAGTCCGATTCGTGGCAAACTGACCCCTAGAAGGGAGTCAGCATGTCCGAGCTCTGGAAGAAGTCAGCCTTAACCCTGGCCGCGATGATTCGCAGCGGTGAGGTGACCTCGCGTGAAGTGGTTCAGGCTCACCTGGAGCGCATCGAGGCCGTCAACCCGGCCCTCAACGCCATTGTGGAGGTTCGGCCCGACGAGGTGCTGGCCGAGGCGGACCGCGCCGATGTCGCTCAGCGTGAGGGACAAGCCCTGGGGATGCTGCACGGTGTTCCCTTCACGGTGAAGACCAACGTCGACCTCGCCGGTTACCACACGACGCAGGGGGCAGTTCGCCTCAAGGATCTGCTGGCCACCCGCGACGCCCCGACCGTTGAGCGGATGCGGGCCGCGGGAGGGGTGCCACTGGCGCGCACCAACATGCCCGACGTGGGCCTACGGATTAACACCGAATCCTCCCTGTACGGCGCCTGCCACAACCCGTGGCGCAGTGGATATACCGCGGGTGGGTCATCGGGAGGCGAAGGCGCCGCCCTAGCCGCCGGAATGACCCCGATCGGGCTCGGTAACGACATCGGTGGTTCGGTGCGCAACCCGGCGTTCTGCAACGGTGTGGCCTCCATCAAGCCCTCACGCGGCCGGATTCCCGGTGGCAACTGGTCCGACATGATGGACCCCGCGCTCAACACCCAACTCATGAACACCCAGGGCATCATGGCCCGCACCGTCGGTGACGTCCGCGCCGGTCTCGAAGCCGTGATGGGTGCCCACGTGCGTGACCCCGAGTCGCACGATGCTCCCTACCACGGCCGCCCGGTCGCCAAGCGGGCCGCCCTCGTCACGGCCCCCTCGGGTGGCTCCACACACCCCGACATCAGCGCCGGTGTCGCCCTCGCGGGTGAGGCCCTGGAGGCTGCCGGTTACGACGTCGTCGAGGTCGAACCACCACTCCTCGTGGACTCGTTCTTCTCGTGGGCCGAGCTCATGTGGTCGACCATCGCGGTGCAAAAGCCGCTCCTCGACGCCGTGATGGGCGACGACGCCCGTTTGTTCTTGGACCTGACGAACGCGGAGATTC
>CAXBRI010000023.1:0-10662 GCA_963978125.1 uncultured bacterium
GCGGCCTGGGGGTTTCCGTCCTCGTCCACGCCCTCGAACATCGGGAACTCCGTCACCCAGAGGTAGCGATGTGGGCCGTGCGAGACGGGCGGAGCTCCCAGCGTCAAACGCAGCGATCCCAGGGTCTTGCAGGCCGTCTCGTGGGCGTCCGCGACGCACAGAATGAGGTCCCCCGATGTGGCACCGTCAACCGACGACACGGCGGCGGTCTCGTCGGCGGAAAGGAATCGGGCGAGTGGACCATCGAGGCCGTCGACCGTCACACGGAACCACGCCAGTCCCTTAGCACCCACCGATTTGGCCTGCTCGGTCAACTCGTCGAGTCGGGCCCGTGACAAAGCGGCGCCTTCGGGAACACGAATGGCCTTGACGACCGGGGCGGCGAAGGCCTTGACCTCCGTCGTGGCGAATGCCGCGGACAGGTCCTGCAGGACCATGCCAAAACGCAGGTCGGGCTTGTCGGTGCCGTAGCGATCGAGGGCTTCGTGCCAGGTCATGGTGTCAATCGACGTGGGACGCTCCCCCGTCGCCGCTTCCGCAGCGTCGAGCACGGCCTTCGACACGAAACCCATGATGTCGTCCTGAGTGACGAAGCTGGCCTCGAGGTCGAGCTGGGTGAATTCGAACTGACGGTCGGCCCGCAAGTCTTCGTCACGCAGACAACGCGCAATTTGGTAGTAGCGGTCGAAGCCACCGACCATCAACAGCTGCTTGGCAATCTGAGGGCTCTGGGGCAGAACGTAAAAATCTCCGGGGTGCAGACGCGACGGCACGACGAATTCGCGCGCGCCTTCCGGGGTGGGAGCCCAGAGCAGGGGCGTTTCCACTTCCGTGAATCCCTGTTCGTCCATGGCGCGTCGCAACGAGGCGTTAATGGCGGCACGCAGACGCAGGTTCTTTTGCATCGCTTCCCGGCGGATGTCGAGATAACGGAAACGAAGGCGAACCTGCTCATCGATGTCGGCTCGGTCGTCAAGTTGAAACGGTGGTGGTTCGGCCACCGACAGAATCTCCACCTCACAGTCGGTGAGCTCAACGCGCCCCGTCGCCAGACGGTCGTTCACGGTCCCCTCGGGACGGGCGCTCACCGTGCCGGTCACACGGACCACGTACTCCCCGCGGACATCCAGAGAACCCGGCACCACGGCCTGAAGGATTCCCGACCGGTCGCGGATGTCCACGAAGGCTAGGTGTTCGCCGTGCTCGCGGCGCTTGGCCACCCAGCCACAGACGCTCACCCGGCGACCGAGGTCGTCCTCGGAAATCGAGGCCACGAGGCTGCCGCGGAGGCTGGTCGCTTCGAAGGGGCTGGTCACTGGTTGTCTCCGTTCCGGCCCGCACGCACGAGGCCGACCACAGCGGACCGCTCAACTCGCCGTTGGGCCGTCTCGTGATCGTCCGCGCGCAGGTCTCTCATCGTAACCTCGCCGGCCGCGAGTTCGGCGGGTCCGATCACCAGCGCGAAGCGCGCACCCGACCGGTCGGCGACCTTCATCTGCGCCTTCATGGAACGCGCGTCGTAGGCCCGCAACACCGCCAGGCCCGATTCGCGCAGTTCATCAATGAGCGCCGCGACGGAGGGGTCACCCGTCGTGTCGACCACGAAACAGTCCACGCTCCGGTTAATCAGCGCGTTGTCGGCTCCTTCGGCGTGACGCGCGAGGAGGAGGCGTTCGATGCCCGAACCAAATCCAATCCCGGGCGTGGGGTCTCCCCCGAGCTGCTCGGCCAGGCCGTCGTAGCGGCCACCGCCCCCCACCGCGTTTTGGGCGGCGTCGAGGGCGTCGCTGACAAACTCGAACGTCGTGCGCGTGTAGTAGTCAAATCCGC
This sequence comes from uncultured bacterium, assembly GCA_963978125.1. Taxonomy (GTDB): domain Bacteria; phylum Actinomycetota; class Acidimicrobiia; order Acidimicrobiales; family RAAP-2; genus RAAP-2. The sequence continues at coordinate 1,831 of CAXBRI010000023.1, forward strand.
GCACCAACCGTGGCGCCAGGGTCGACTCCACGCCGAGAGCCGCGAGTCCGGCCCGCACGGAGGCAAAGTGCTCCGCGCACGGGGCGCACAGGTGATCGGGCAGTTGCGGGCCGGCATTGGTTACGGCGACGCAGGGTTCCTTCTTGCAGTCGAGAACGCGCAGGGGGTTCTTCGTCCACACTGCGGCGTGCTCGTCACATAGTTCCGCTTGGTGCGAGCCTAGGTGGGCTCGCAGCGTCTCGACGTACGGCCCGCGACACCCCTCGTGGCCCATGGAGTTCACGAGCAGCCGAATCCGGCGCAGACCGATGGCCCGGTAGAACCGCGCGGCCAGGGCGATCACCTCGACGTCAACGGCCGGGTCCTCGCTGCCGAGGACCTCCACACCCAACTGGTGGTGCTGGCGGTACCGGCCGGCCTGGGGGCGCTCGTAACGGAACGCAGGGGTCGCGTACCACGCCTTGAACGGAGTGGTCGGGTGGTGCTGCACGAAGGCACGCACTACGGACGCTGTGCCCTCCGGGCGCAGGGCGTAGGTGCGGCCGCCGCGGTCCTCGAAGACATACATCTCCTTGCGCGCAACGTCGGACTCCTGGCCAATGCCGCGGTGAAAGACGCCCACGTCCTCGAACATCGGCGAAATGATCAGTTGGAATCCGTACCGGTGCGCGTACGACGCGAAAGTGGCGAGCAACCCCTCCCACGCGGCCGACTCCGCGCCGAGTACGTCGTGGGTCCCCACCGGGGACTGAAAGTGAATCGGTTCGCTCATGAGGATTTCGCCTGACCCGGCAGGGAGCGGAAGGCGTCGAAGACTCCATCAACCCGCTTGATGGCCGCGAGCAGGGATTCGAGGTGGGCCGGGTCGGCCAACTCCACGTCGAATACCATGCGCACGATCCGCAAGCCCGAAGTGCTCGTCGAACTTGACACCACGTTGAGGTGGAACTCGGCCACGACCTTGGTCACGTCCAGCAGGAGCCGCGCCCGGTCGAAGGCCATGATCTCGATCTGGACGCGGAAATGACCCGAGACGTTGGCGTCCCACTCCACTTCGATCATCCGCTCACCCAGGCGCGCCGCCAGGGCCACTGCGTTCGAGCAGTCGTCGCGGTGAACCGAGACTCCCCGACCCTGGGTGATGAAGCCCATGATGGAATCCCCCGGAACCGGCGAGCAGCAGCGAGCCAGGTGAATCATGACGTCATCGAGTCCCTCGACGTAGACACCCGCTCCCCGGCGCTGTCCCGAACGGGGCCGAGGCGAACGGGTGACGGTCGTCGGCAGTCGTTCGCCGTCCCCGGTTCGCAGTTCGTGCTCGAGCCGCTGGACGACCGATTGGGCCGAGACGTGACCACCGTCAATGGCGATGAAGAGCGCGTCCACATCCTCGAGGTTGAGGGCACTGGCCACCGCCGCCAGGCCCGTCGAGGCGAGTGTTGTCGCGATCGGCAAGCCCTCGCGCCGCAGGGCCTTGGTCAGTTCCTCGCGGCCACCTTCGAGTGCGTCCTCGCGCCGTTCACGTAGGAACCATTGACGAATCTTCGACTTAGCCCGAGAGGACCGAGCCACGTTCAGCCAGTCACGGCTGGGCCCCGCTCCGTCATGCTTGGAGGTAACAATCTCGACCACGTCGGCCGAACGAAGGGGTGTGTCCAGGGGCACCAAACGACCGTTGACCTTCGCCCCCACGCACTTGTGCCCCACTTCCGTGTGCACGGCGTATGCGAAGTCGATAGGCGTGGCACCTTCGATCAGGGCAATGACGCGACCCTTCGGAGTGAAGACGTAGACCTCATCGTTACCGAGGTCGAGTTTGAGGGCCTCCAGGAACTTGATCGGGTCGGCCTCTTCTTCTTCGACGTCAGCGAGTCGGCGCATCCACGCCACTTCCTTCGCGCTCGCCCCCTCTTTGTAGCTCCAGTGGGCAGCCACACCGAACTCGGCCCGGCGATGCATCTCGTGCGTGCGCACCTGGACCTCGACGGACTTCCCTCGCGGGCCGATCACGGTCGTGTGGAGGCTCTGATAGAGGTTGAATTTGGGCGCGTTCACATAGTCCTTGAATCGCCCCTGAACGGGTGACCACAGTGCGTGAATAGCGCCGAGAACGGCCCAGCACTCGCGTTCTTCATCCACGATGACGCGAAGCCCGACGAGGTCGTAAATCTCGTCGAACTCTTTACCGCCGACAACCATCTTCTCGTAGATAGACCACAGGTGTTTGGGGCGACCGTAGAGTTCGGCCGAAATCGAGAACTCGTCGAGTTTGGCTTGCAACTGCGCCGTGACGTCGGCGACGTAGGCCTCCCGCTCGGGCGCTCGGGCCGCGACCATCTGCTCAATCTCGGCGTACCGTTTGGGGTGCAACGTGGCGAAACTCAGGTCTTCGAGTTGTGACTTAATCATCTGGGCACCGAGACGGTGCGCGAGTGGCGCGTACACATCGAGCGTCTCCTGCGCAATGGCGCGCTGGCGGTCCATGGGCATCACCGAAATGGTGCGCATGTTGTGCAGACGGTCGGCCAGTTTGATCAGCAGCACGCGCCAGTCACGCGCCATGGCGATGAACATCTTGCGAATGGTGGCGGCCTGCTGCGCCTCTTTCGAGTCGAACTCCAAGGCATCGAGTTTCGTAACCCCGTCGACCACGGCCGCGACCTGTTCGCCGAACGATTCAGCCAACGACTCGGTGGTCATCCCGGTGTCTTCCACCGCGTCGTGCATCAGCGCGGCAGCAATGGTCACTGCGTCTAAACCCAGGTCGGCGCAAATATCGGCCACGGCGATGGGATGTGTTACGTATGGCTCACCCGTGCGCCGTAATTGACCCTCGTGGGCCACGATGGCCGCCGCACCGGCGCGTCGAATCAGCTCTTCCTCGCCCGCCTCATGATGCTCGAGGTACCGGGCGACCACCCTCTCCACGGAGGCGGCCAGGGCAACGTCCGCCCGGGGCCGAGAAGAGAGGTTGACCATGTAGTCAGCCTACCGACGCCCTATCGGCGCTTGGGTTTGCGACCTCGCGCCTGGATGGGCGAGGGTCCGTTCAAAGTCGACTGCTCCGAGTCGCCCGCTCGTGCAGCAGTGGCTGGTGAGAGCACACGCTTCTCGGCGCGCTGCTCGACACGTTGAGCAAGTTCTCGGTACCGTGCTTCGCGTTCCTTAAAGATCGCGAGCAAGGGGCTGGCGATGAAAATCGAGGAGTAAGCACCAGAGACGAGGCCCACGAAGAGGGCCAGACCGTAGTTCTGCAGAGTCGTGGCACCGAGAATGTACGCACCCACCACGAGCACCGACAGAACCGGCAGAATCGCGACCAATGAGGTGTTGATGGAACGAGCCAACGTCTGGTTCATCGAGAGGTTCACCATCTCGCTATACGTGAGATTGCCTGACTTAAGAACGCCACTGGTGTTATCACGTACGCGGTCGAAAACGACCACGGTGTCGTAGAGGGAATAACCGAGGATCGTCAAGATGGCAATAACCGTGTCGGGCGTGATGGCGAAACCGAACAGAGAGTACACACCTACAGTCACCAATAAGTCGTGCAGCACCGCGATGATGGCGGCGAGGGCCATCTTCGGTTCGAAACGCACCGCGATGTACAGCGCCACGGCAATGAAGAAGATGATGAGAGCCTCGAGTGCTCGCTGGGTCACCGACCCGCCCCACGTCGGACCCACGTTGCTGGTCGACACCTGGTTCTCGGCCACCCCAGCTTCGTGAGCCAGCGCCTTCACGACGGCATCGGTCACGCTCTGTTGTGCGGACAAAGACAGATTGTTGAGGTCACCGGTGACTTGGTATGTGCTCGATCCAAGTTTCTGCACGATCGGTTCGGGCAGTCCCGCACCCCGCGCGGCGTCGGCCATCGCCGTCACCGAGCTATGAGGAGCGAGAACCTCGAATGACGATCCACCCTTGAATTCGATACCTAGATTGAAACCGCGCACCGACAGTGAGGTGAGTCCCGCCACGATGACCAGCACCGAGACGGTGAACCACCACTTGCGACGCCCCACGAAATTGAACGTGGTGAGGCCCTGGTAGAGACGGCCGAAGCGACCGGGTGACTCACTCATCGCTGTCTCCCATGACGAGTCCGGCGGCCATCGAGAGGGCCGAAGTGCGGTTCGCACTGCGACGACCCAACAGAACCACCAGCGGTCGGGTGAAGTACCAGGTCAAGGCCACATCGAGCAATGTGGAGAGTCCGAGAAAGAATGCGAAACCACGCACCGATCCGACGGCGATGAGATACAACAACACGGCGGCGAGCAGGGAGACGAAGTCGGCGGCCAACACGGTTCGCCAGGCCGACTTGAAACCACGATCGACCGAAGTTCGAATGGACCGGCCCGCTCGAGTTTCATCCTTGAGGCGTTCGAAGTAGACGATGTACGAGTCGACGGTGATACCAATCGACACAATCAGACCGGTCACTCCGGCGAGGTCGAAACTCGGGGCCAGCGAAGTGTGAGCCAAGGCGGAAATAATGGCCCACAAAAGGGCCGACGTCGCCGCGAGACCCAACAGAATGACGAATCCGAGGAGTCGGTAATACACGATGGTGTAGAGCAGCACCAGAGCCAAACCCACGAGGCCCGCACCGAGACCCGCCACCAAAGCCGAGTGACCGAGAGTCGGAGAGACGGTCTGAGTGGTCAGAGCCTGCAGGCGTACCGGGAGTGCACCGTAGTTCATTGCAAGCGCGAGGGACTTCGCCGATTGTTCGGTGAATGAACCGGAGATTTGTCCCTGCCCGTTGAAGCTGCTGAAGGACGTTTGGGTCGGCTGGATGATGGGGGCCGACTGAATCACGCCGTCGAGTTCGATTGCGAGCATCTGGTGGAAGTTGTTGCTAGCCACCTGATCCCACTGGGAACTGCCGGCCGAGGTCAAGGAGTACGTGACCACCCAGGCTCCGGCTTGGTCCTGCTGCGCGACGGCCTTGCCGATGGCCTGTCCCGTCAACTGCGAGGGTCCGAGGACGTAGCGAACCTTGGGACTGCCCAGCACCGGTAAGAGCACCGCGTTGGCGGGGTTGTCGTTGGCCGGCTTCGTCGCCGAAATCGCCGAGAAGCCCGGGTCGGCAGGAATGTTGTTCGAACGGAATCCGGAGATGGTGGTGGAGTCGGGGACAACACCGAGGTTGGTCGCCGACATGAGGTACTTGGCGCCGCACGCGGGGAGCGGCGACACTGGCTTCGTGGTCGCCCCCAGACCCGCGGCGCACAGCACCGGACGGAAAAGGAGCTGGGCCGTCTGACCCACAGTCGCGAGCACCGCACGCGCATCCGTGACGCCCGGCACGGACACCACGATGTTCTTACCTTGCAGATTCACAACCGCGCCCGACACTCCGAGCCCGTTGACACGGTTCGAGAGAATCGAGACGGCTTCGGCCAATTTTGCCGGCGACACGTTGGAGGTCGGCTTATACACGACCGACAGACCACCGGCCAAGTCGAGGCCCAACTTCGGACCCCAGCCAAAGGCCAGAGTCGTCAGCAGCGACCCGAATGAGATAACGATACTGAGAAACAGGCTGACGACGAGCCCGCGCCGCGACGTGCCCGCCATTACGAGGCGTTTCCTTCAGTGTCGGGCGACGTCGGTTCTTCAATCTTGCGCGCGATGGCCTGGGGCACAAAGTCCAAGAAAGCACCACTGGCACAGGAAATCGTGACGAGGTTTTCGTCACGCTTGGTAATCACACCAACCACTCCCCCGATGGTCTGGACGCGATCGCCCACTTCGACCTGACGGGCGGACTCGCGGGCCTTCTTCTGGCGTTGCGCTCGCGGACGCATGTAGAAGACGTAGAAAGCAATGAGCACCACCGCGTAGATGATCAAGAGGGTCGCGCCCGAGCCACCCTTGGACGTTGTTGCCGCCAGCACCGTTATTCCTCCCTAGAGAACACCAGAAATCTAGCCGTTCTGGGCTGTGTAACTAGACCAAACCACCCCCGGGCGGGGTGACCCCCACGTGCCGATACGCCTTTTCCGTCGCCAGTCGGCCACGGGGTGATCGCACCAGGTAGCCCTCTCGCAGCAAGTGGGGTTCGTACGCCTCTTCAATGGTTGACGGCTCCTCGCCGCAGGCGTGCGCCAACGTCAGAAGGCCGACGGGGCTGCCCGCGAACTGTCCACAGAGAAGTCCGAGCAGCCGCCGATCCAACTTGTCAAGGCCGGCCTCGTCTACACCGAACTTCATCAGCGCGGCCGCCGCTAGCCCTTCGGTGATAACAGCCACGGAGTCCATCGCCGCCACGTCGCGGACCCGGCGCAACAGCCGGTTGGCGATCCGTGGGGTTCCCCGCGAACGCGACGCGATGACGGACGCGGCAGAACCCGTGAGCGAGATACCCAACTTTTCCGCCGATCGGGCCACGATCGCCGTCAGTTCTTCGACCTCGTAGAGGTCGAGCTGCCCCACGAAACCGAATCGATCCCGCAGTGGGCCGGCCACCAAACCGACACGGGTCGTCGCCGCCACCAACGTGAAAGGTGGCAGCTCCAACCGGATTGATCGGGCGGAGGGCCCCCGCCCAATCATCACGTCCAGGCGGCGGTCCTCCATCACCGGGTACAGCACTTCTTCCACAACTCGATTCAGCCGGTGAATCTCATCGATGAAGAGAACGTCGCCTTCACGTAGGTCCGTCACGAGGGCTGCCAAGTCACCCGGTCTCGAGAGAACAGGGCCAGAGGTGATGCGAAGACCCGCCCCCATCTCCCCGGCCACGATGCCCGCCAGGGAGGTCTTGCCCAAACCGGGCGGCCCCGCGAACAACAAGTGGTCGGCCACCTGATTTCGTGACCGAGCCGAACCCAGCACGATGCGAAGGTGCTCGACCAACTCCCGTTGACCCACAAAATCATCAAGTGACGTGGGGCGTAACGACGCGTCATGGGCGAGATCGTCACCACTGCGGCTGGGAGCGACTTCTCGAACCACCGGGTCGAGTTCGGCTTCGCGGCGGGTCATCGACGACCTAGCGCCACCAGGGCGGCCCGCAGCGCCTCGGCTTCATCGTCGGGCAAGGTCACGCCCTCGAGGGCGTTGCGTATCTCGGACGCCTGGTACCCCAGCGACTTGAGCGCGTCCACAATGTCCTGACGTTGCGAGGGTGACCCGCTCGACGGTCCGACCTTGTCCTTAAGTTCCATAACGATTCGTTGCGCGGTTTTGGGTCCGATACCGGGCACGGACGCGACCGCCGTGGAATCGCCCGAGGAGATCGCGGTTCGTAATCGACCTTCGCCCAGTGTCCGAAGTGCCGCCATGGCCGTGGACGGACCGACGCCCGGTGCCCCGAGCAGCGTCGTGAAGAACTCGCGTTCGTCGAGCGAGTCGAAGCCAAAGAGGATGATGGCGTCGGCCCTCACGGCGGTGTGCACGAACCAGGATCGATGCTCACCCACTTGTGTGGCGCTGACGACCAGAACCTCGTACCCGACACCACCCACGTCAACGATCGCAGCGCCCGTGGGCAGCACTCCCACCACTTCACCGCTGAGATAGCCGATCACCGTCGAGCCCCCGCGAAGCGGCTCTCGGTCCGCGTGACCGTGAAATACGTGATGGCAATCGCCAGCGCGTCGGCCACGTCAGCGGGCTTGGGCGGGGCGGCGAGTCCGCACAGACGAGCCACCATGTCCTGCACCTGCTCCTTGGACGCGTGGCCATATCCGGTAATCGCCAACTTGGCTTCTTGTGCGGTGAACTGTCGAACGGGAACGCCCCGTTCGCCCGCCAGCGCAATCGCCACACCGCTCGCTTGGGCCACGGGAATGGCAGTCATGGCGTTGCGTTGGTAAAAGACCCGTTCGACCACGACCGCGTCGGGCTTGGTTTCATCTAGGAGCTCGCGCAGATGGCTAGCCAGGTACGTCAAGCGGATTTCGACTGCTTCTTCCTTGGGGCTCTCAATCGTTCCGGCTCGCACGGCTCGGAAGGATTCCACCCCGTCGAGCGAGCCCTCAACGAGCCCGTACCCGCAACGGGTGAGGCCGGGGTCGATTCCCAAGACGAACATATGTTCGATTGTACCCCTCCCCACCAACGTGGGGGCGGATATTTAGCCTTCGTAGGCCGCCAGGAGCTCGTCGGGGATGTCAAAGTTGGCGAAGACGTTCTGTACGTCGTCGTGGTCGTCGATTGCGTCCATCAGTCGGAGAATCTTGGTGGCGTCGGACTGCTCGGTCACCGGGATGGCGTTTTGCGGGACGAGAGTGAGGTCGGCCGACACAATCTTCAGGCCGAAGCCTTCAAGGGCGTCGCGGACAGCGCCCAGCTCGGTGGGTTCGGTCGTCACCGTGAAGTTGTCGCCGTTGGGCTCGTAATTCTCTCCGCCGGCCTCCATCACCCACTCGAGGAGTTTGTCCTCGTCGAGCGGTCCGGCCACTTCGATCTGGCCCTTGCGGTCGAACTGCCAGGCCACCGCGCCCGGCTCGGCGATCGACCCGCCGTTCTTGGAGAGAAGGTGCTTGATTTCAGCACTGGTGCGGTTGCGGTTGTCGGTCAGGGTCTCGACGATGACCGCCACGCCGCCCGGTCCGTAGCCCTCATAGTTGATCGCCTCGTAGCGAACACCCTCGAGTTCACCGGTGCCACGCTTGATGGCGCGCTCGATGGTGTCGATGGGTACCGATGCGTCGCGGGCCTTCTGGAACATCGTGCGAAGAGAAGCGTTGGCGTCAGGGTCACCGCCTCCCTCACGAGCCGCAACTTCAACCTGACGAATCAGCTTGGCGAAAACCTTGGCACGAGCGGCGTCCTTGGCACCCTTGCGGTGCTTCGTCGTCGCCCATTTCGAGT
>CAXBRI010000024.1:0-10578 GCA_963978125.1 uncultured bacterium
GGGAAAAACTCCCTGCGAAGCCCCGCGCTGTGCCTCGCCGAACTAGCGACCGCTTCCAGCAAGCAGTCGCACGCTGTGCCGCTATCCGCCGGGGAGTTAGTCAGCACAGGCACCTTGACCAACGCACAACCAATCGCCTCGGGCGAGGAATGGTCGGTGACATTGTCAGGGCTATCGGTCCCCGGTCTGAGCGCACGATTCCTGTAACTTATGACACCTTAGGAGCGGGCCGCGAGTGCGGCCTTGACGCGCTCTGGCGTGAAGGGCACTTGTCGTAAACGCGCGCCGGTCGCATCGAAGATGGCATTGCCGATGGCAGCCGCGACGACGGTGATGGACGTCTCACCCGCTCCGGTAGCTTCATCGTCGGGTCGATTCAACAGTACGGATTCCACCTGGGGCAGATCGAGCCCCAGTGTTAGCGACTTGTAGCTCCGCCAATCGACCGACGTGATCTTCTCGGCATCCCACGTCACTTCTTCGCCGAGCGCTCGACTCAAGCCCTGCAAGGCACCGCCTTCGATTTGATTGCGCACGCCGTCGGGGTTCGACATGGGTCCGCAGTCGTGCCCGAGCACGATTCGTTTCACCGTGATGGCACCGGTCGCTTGATCGACTTCGACCTCGGCGACCATCGACGAATAGCCATTGTCCCCTTCGTATGCAACGCATGCGATTCCTCGCCCGCGAGCAATTCCCGTCTTGCGAATACCCTTGGCAGGGGACGGGCGAGTCTCCCAGTTCGCGGCCTTGGCCGCAGCCGAGACGACATCCCGCATACGGGGGAAGGAGAGGTGCCGAATTCGAAACTCCACTGGATCGGCGCCGACCTTGGCCGCAAGCTCATCCATGAAGCTCTCATGCGCGAAGGTGTTTTGTAGGCGCGCAGGCGATCGCAGCGGACCGGTAAAGAAAGAGGAACGGACTTGATGGGTCAGGACTCGTCCGCTCTCCACGGTGCCGGTACCACGGATCGTGCCTCCGAATCGGGCGGCCAAGTAGGATGGCACGCCGTTGCTGTTATTGTTGTAGGCCGTTGGTTCGGGCGCGGCGCGAGGAGCAAAGCCATCCGGCTCGAATCCAAGCAGAGTGCCGGTGATCACGTTGCCCGGCGTTCCGGTACCGGGACGATTGCCCAACGCCGGAGACCATGACTCGTGATCCCATGCAACGATGTTGCCCTTCGCGTCGAGCCCGGCTTTCAGATCGATGGCAAACGCGTTGCCGTAATTCTCCCATGCCATTTCGTCTTTGCGCGTAAGCTGCACGCGCACCGGACGACCGACGGCTTGCGACAGCACTGCGGCATCGTAAGTCACTGTGTCCGCCCCATTCAGCCCATAGCAGCCAGAGCCACGACGGAAGATCACGCGAATATTTTCGGGTTTGATGCCGAGGACCATCGCCGCGGTAGTCTTCTGATACCAGACAGCCTGGGTCGGCGAGTAGATTACGGCCTTGTCCGCCTGGACGTCGGCCACCGCGCAGGAGCTGCCTACCGAGCCGTGCATTTGATACGGATGGAGGTAAGTAGCTTGTAGCGTTGTTGTCGCCTTGGCTAACACCTGCGAAGTATCCTTGTCGTTCACCAGCAGCGTATCGCGACTGGGTTGTTTACGCAGCGATTCATAGAATCCCGAGAAAGACGGAAGCGGCGCGCCACGCGACCAATTTACTTTGAGCTTGCTTGCGGCCTGCAGAGCCTGCCAGGGCTTTTCGGCGACCACCCCAACAAAGTTCTTCTTAACCACGACTTTGACTAAGCCGGGCATGCCCTGAACGGAGGATTCGTCCACCGACAGGACCGTTGCGCCGGGCGACGGAGGACGCACCACGCGACCATGCGCCATATTGGGCAAACGGACATTATGAACGTACTCGAACTGCCCGGTAACGATGTCCATCAGGTCGGGACGAGGGACAGGCTTGCCGAGCACGGTCCACTCGCGCGCAGGTCGGCGCTTAGCTTTCGCGTCCACGGTGGTCGCGAACTTACGCCCGCCTACCAGTTGCGCATAGCTTGCCGACTTGGACGGATCAGACTTCGCGCGCACCGTGCCATTGATGGCCTCGAGTTGATCCACCGGCACACTCAAGCGTTGCGACGCGAGTTTGATTAGCGTCTCGCGAGCGCTGGCCGCCGCTTGCGCTAAGTTTGCTTCGCGGAAATTGGCCGGATGCGACTGACTGCCTGACGTGTAGGCTTGGTCGGGCGTCAGAGCGGTATCGCAATAGATCAAGCGCACGCGATCGAAAGGAACCATGAGCTCTTCGGCGACCAGCTGTTGCTGCGCGGTGCTGATGCCCTGCCCTAGCTCTTCTTTGCCGCTATAGGCGGTGATGGTGCCGTCCGTACCCACGGCAATCCAGGTATCGAGTTGCCCCATCGGAGGCGCGAGCGATACCGGCCCACCGAATTGCGCGATCAAGTCACCTGCGCCGGTGATTCCGACCAGCAGCGCTCCGCCAGTCTTGAGAAAGCCTCGTCGATTCATCGCGACATCTCCATGGCGGCTCGCTCGATGGCGCGAATCATCCGAGTATGAGTGAAGCATCGGCACAACACACCGTTCATCGCCGTGCGAATCTGCGTCCGGCTAGGCTTGGGCGTCTTATCGAGGAAAGCCTTAGCGGTCATGACCACGCCGTTGACGCAGAAGCCGCACTGCGCGGCTCCTTCGGCTACGAACGCCGATTGCAGCGGGTGGGGCTTGGCTGCTGAGCCGATCCCCTCAAGCGTAGTAATGTCCTGACCTTCTACGGCTTTGACCGTCGTGATGCAGGAGCGAATCGCTTGCCCTTTCACGATGACCGTGCAAGCGCCACACTGACCCAAGCCGCAGCCGAACTTGGGGCCTCGCAATTCCAGATCGTCGCTTAGCGCGTAAAGAAGTGGTGTGGCCGGGTCAAGGTCGATCGAATGTACCCGGCCATTCACCTTCAGGGAAACACTCATTGCTCCAGGGTAGTACTTTGCCGTTAGCGCATTATCAGTGCCAAATTGTTGCGCTCGAACCGCGACGTAGGTCATAGTAGAGTCTTGGGCAGTAATATCCATATGGGCACGGCTGATGGCGGACGAAATTCTGTTCTTTACCGAACTTGCCGGCCTCAAGGTCTACGACCTTAAAGAGCGCCGGATCGGTGTCGTTCGCGACGCCGCTATCGTCCCATTGATCGACGCCGTCCGCGTGGATCGCTACCTGGTTGGCAGCGGCAGCACCTGGCTGTCGGTGCGGTATGATCAGATCCGCTCCATCTCCCTCGACGGTATCTTTTTACGGGAGGAGAACCTCACCCCGTTCCACTCCGACGAGTACATGCTACGGGTCAAGCGCGACCTGCTTGATCAGCAAATCATTGATGCGCAAGGACGCAAGGTGGTCCGAGTCAACGACGTTACGTTCGAGGTTCGCAAAGATGGCGAGAGCGACGTGCTGTGGGTGCTGGAAGTCGACATCGGCATTCGCAGTGTATTCCGTCGCGTGGTACAAGGAGCAGTGCCGCGCCGGTGGGTGAGGAAGCTGCAAGGCCCCATTGCTCCGCATTCGATTCGCTGGGAATTCTGCAACATCTTGGAGCCCGATCCGCAGCGGCGCCTGCGACTGATCCGACCGTCAAAGCGGTTGAGAGGGCATTCACCACTGAGGCACCGACGCCGTGGAGACCACCCGAAACCTTGTAACCGCTGCCGCCGAACTTTCCACCGGCGTGGAGAACGGTGTAGACAATCTCAGCCGCCGACTTGCCGGGGTATTGGGGGTGCTCATCCACTGGGATTCCGCGACCGTCGTCGACAACCCGGCACCCACCATCGGCCAGGAGGGTCACGTCAATTCGAGAGCAAAAACCAGCCATCGCCTCGTCGACAGCGTTGTCAACAATCTCCCAAATGCAGTGGTGTAAACCCGCGGGCCCGGTTGAACCGATATACATGCCGGGGCGAACCCGCACCGGCTCCAATCCCTCTAGAACTGTGATGTCCGATGCCCCGTACGACGCTGAAGCCTTTGATTTCTCGGCCACGGGGCCTTCCTTTCACTTCCTAGGGTCGCCACGACGTCTCTGAACGGCGCTGGGACTCAAAGCATTCTACTTGGGGGGTGGTGCGTTGTTTGTCGCCCGAACACGAATACGGGCTTATTTCACAACGGTCCGCACACCCCAGGGAGCGCCCGCTCCGAGTTTTGAGAGTGCCTCAACGATGACCGCTTCATCGGAGCGGATGCGTTCGGCGTACGCACCGGAGGGGACATGGACGACCAGTAGGCCGTCTTTGATGAGAACAGGTTGGCAACGTTCGGCCAGAGCGGGGGTGACGACGTCGGGCCACATTTCAACCACCCTTGGAAGCAGGTCGAAATCGACGCGGCGAAGCCGTGAAGTTAGGCCCTTCAAAGCATCACCGAGAGTCCCCATATCGCGGTGATTGTGGTCCATCAGTTCGCCCTCAGATCCACAATCAATGCAGGAGTCATACCGGTTGGGAGGGGGGAGGCTGTCGTGACGAGGGTTTGACCAGCGGGAAGGAGTGTGAGGAGTCGTTGACTGCGCAACGGGTCGAGTTCACTAAAGACATCATCTAGGAGGAGTAGCGGTTCCGTGTTTCTTACCGACTTAATCAGTTGATGAGACCCCAGTCGCCAAGCTAGAGCCAGGGAGCGTTGTTCGCCTTGGGATGCCTGGCGTCGGGCATCACGACCGTCAAGAATAAGGGAAATGTCGTCGCGGTGAGGGCCGATGGTGGTGTACCCACGAGCGACATCCGACCGGAGAGAACTGCGAAAAGCGTCGCTGAGATTCCCCGTCCATGAACGTTCGTAGACCAGATTCACCCTTGACTCGTCATGAGACAGATTCCGATAGAGGTCCTCAACGAGTGGTTGGATTTGTTGTAGGAACCCATCTCGGGATGCGACGAGTGACTCACCGTAGAACACCAGTTCGGACTCCCACGTCGAGAGTTCTTCTTGCTGTTGGTTGGTTGGCCAGCTTCCTTCAAACGAGCGAAGAAGTGCGTTGCGTTGCGTCAAAACCTTGTTGTATTTCTCAACGGTTTCGGCGAGTACTGGGTTGAGATCGGTCATCTGGAGCGTGACGAGATCGCGACGGTGTTCCGGGCCGTGGCGCACCACGTCGACACCTTCTGGTGTAAACACCGTCAGGGGTAGGGCTTCGGCCAGGTCTATTCGTGATCGCGGTTTTTGCCCATTCACCAACATCCGTTTGGTGGCTCCGCGGGTGTTTCGGGTCACCGTGAGGTCGACTGAAACACGGCGACTGTTGACCATCGCCACACCATGAACTTCAGCGAGGTCAGAATCCCTCTTGATGACATCGGAGGCGGAGGTGGTTCTGAACGAGGTTGCGGTGGCGAGTAAGTGAACAGCTTCCAACACCGACGTCTTTCCGGTGCCGTTTGGTGACAACAAGACTGAAACTGCTTCAGGGTCGGGCTTGAAGTCCAGTTCCTTGAATGGCCGGAAATTTCGAAGGGTGAGCTCGATCAGGCCCACGATGTATCGACTACTGGACGCGAACGGGCATCAAGAGGTAGCGAAACGAGTCATCATCGACCGAACGGACCATCGCGGGGCGCACAGCGTCTGAAATTTCAAGTAGAACCTCGTCACCGTTCACCGCTTCAATTCCGTCGATCAGGAAATTGGGGTTGAAAGCGATGGTGATTTCCTCACCCGAGTAGTCGGCATCAACATGGTCGTCGATCTGTCCACGATCAGAACTGGCAGTTCGCACCTCAACCGATTTGTCCTGCACGGTTAACCGAACCGACGACGTGGTGTCGTTCGCAAGAAGTTTTGCTCTCCGGAGTGACGTGATGAGCGTGTCTTTCGCGATACGAATTTGGTTGGGGTAACTCGCAGGAATCAACTGCATCACTGATGGGTAATTTCCATCAATCAGGCGTGACGCAATGTTCGTACCCCCAACAACAAAACAGACTTCGCTGTCGGTCAGAGTAACGCCCACGGTGGCCTCTGGATTTGTTGATCCGGCTGAACGTTGGAGTTCCGTCAACGCCCGTGCGGGTACCAGTAAATCGTCGGTTGAGAGAGGACCCACACCCACGACGTCTCGGAAGGCCAAGCGGTATGAGTCGGTTGCCACGAGGCGAAGAACGCCCTCGTGGTGGGTAAAGAGGACACCTGTCAACAATGGACGGGTGTCATCAGTTGCCGCGGCTCGAACTACCTGGTTGAGGGCACCGAGAAGTTCTGATGCTGGAATCTGAGCCATAGGCCCAGCAACCGGGGGCAACTTCGGGTAGTCCAGAACGGAAAAGGTACGGAGGTTGAATCGAGCCCGACCCAGTGAAATTTCGACATTTTCGTCTGTGGTGTTGATAGTGACAGCACCGGGTTCCAAAGAACGGATGGCATCCACAATTAGCTTGGCTGGAACTACTACAGATCCATCCTCAATACCAATGACATCAACAGTGGTGCGAACAGTGAGGTCGAGGTCAGTACCGGTCACCACCAACTGGTTTCCAGAAAGGTTGAGCAGGAGACCTGAGGTCGCACCGATGTTCCGGGTACCCACCACACGGCTGGCAGCTGACAGCGCCTCAACCAGGATGTCGCGTTCTGATTTGAACTTCACGGTGTGCCTTTCGTTACTACTGAGACTATGTGTCTTTTGTTTATAGAAATAAGTGAGTAGTAGTAGGTCTGTGGAATTGTGCGCTTCTCTTCAATTCCCCTGATCAAAGAAACTTTTGAAGGTTGTGTCTTACACACAGTCCTGTTCACAACAGTTTCAAGACTCATCTTGCAACCTTCGAGAATTGTGGATGTCCAACCAGATTTACAGAGAAAAACAACATGACCATCCACCGTTTGCCCACAACCCACTACACCAAATCGGCATTCAATTTTTTGCTCAACTGATTGATTTCGTGAAGGACTTCCGGATTGTTAACCATCTGTTCCTTAACTTTCTCTACCGCGCTAATCACCGTCGTGTGGTTCCGACCATCGAAAATCTTGGCAATCATCGGAAATGAGTAATTAGGTAGAAGTTGCCGCATCAGATACATACCGATGTGGCGCGCATGCACCAAAGGTCGAAGCCTCTTCAATCCCTTAATGTCCTCAACCGGGATGCCGTAGTAGGCCGAAACAACCTCGAGGATGGTTTCGGGCCGTAAAACCACCTGTTCAGAACCCAGGTTTGAGAGGTGGGTTTTGGCGAGCTCCAAAGAAATGGGAACTTGTCGCAGGTTTGAGTGGGCCCGCAACATAGTTATCGACCCCTCGAGTTCCCGGATCGAATCACGGACACGGTGAGCAATCCACTCGGCGACATCACCCGGCAGATCGATACCTTCCCTCTCGGCCTTTGAACGCAAAATAGCAATACGGGTTTCGAGGTCCGGCTGGTCGATTTCTGTCACGAGGCCTTGAAGAAGTCGGCTTCGGAACCGGTCTTGTAAACCTGCCAGGTCGCGTGGTGAGCGGTCAGAGGTCAGGACAATCTGTTTACCGTCACCGTGCAATTCGTTGTACGTGTGGAAAATTTCCTCATGGAAGGTGTCCCCACGTGACTCCATGAACTGGATGTCATCAATCAAAAGGACATCTACTTCGCGGTAACGCTCGTGAAGAGCAAGTTGTGTCCGGGTTTGGATTGCCTTAATGAAGTCATTGAGGAACATCTCGGTGGTGACGTACAACACCTTGCGGTCGGGATAGTGGTCGCTGACGTAGTTGCCGATGGCGTGAAGCAAGTGGGTCTTCCCAAGACCTGAATTTCCGTGAATTAAAAGGGGGTTGTAGCTCCGGCCCGGAAGTTCGGCGACCGATACCGCGGCGGCGAACGCGAGTCGATTAGAAGAACCCGGAACGAATGCATCAAAGGTCATTCGTGGGTCAAGGCGGACAGGTTGGTCGATAGCCGATCGACGGACAATCGGTTCAGCGGCAACTTGTGGGAGGGGCTGGTCTGCACCAACCAATCGAGTGGGCTGATCAACGACCGTCAAACTCACACGGACATCCTCACCCACGAGTCGTCCGGCCTCACCGGTAATAAAGGGGAGATAGCGCTCGCGAACCCGTTGCAGTTGGATTTGGTTGGGGGCGCCAATAACGATCTCACCATCTTGGAAATCCACAAGGCTCAGTGTGTTAAGTCCTGCAGACCACACGGTGTCAGTCACTTTTGCTCGCAGGGCTTCTGAGATGCCAACCCATAGGTCTTCGCGAGACACAACCATGACCGTCCACAGCCCCCTTGAGCATTATCCACAGGCCGTCAAGCCCGGGCCCGGTCTATTGGCCCGGGGTCGCGAACATTACACCGGTTGCTACGGCATCGCCAAAGGCGTCTCCTGTGGTGTGCGATAGGATTAATCCATTGCGTCGGGAGGCGTCCCCAGGGGACTCCTCGCCGGGCATCAGAATTGGAAGAGGTTTTCGTGAAGCGTACTTATCAACCCAATCAGCGTAAAAGGGCTAAAACACACGGTTTTCGTGCCCGCATGCGTACCCGTGCCGGCCGTGCGGTGCTGAAAGCTCGTCGAGCCAAGGGCCGTCACCAGTTGACGGTCTAAGTCGGTGCCTGGTCGGGTTCGCACCCGGCGGCAGTTCGATCAGTTCCGGAACCCGACCACGAGGGCCCACAGTGGCCCTTTGAAAGTGGCCTTTGTTTCAGGTTCTGAGCCCGAGGTCGCGGTTGCATTCTCGATTGGTCGACGTGTGGCCAATGCTGTCGTCCGCAATCGCTTGCGGCGTCAACTACGGGCCATTTTCGACAACCTTGCCCCTCAATACGGAAAATACCTGGTCAGAGTCTATTTTGAGAACACTCCCCCCACATTCGATGAACTCCAATCACACCTCACCCGAGCACTCCAACGCTCCGGTCTCTTGGGCCGCGAGGGTGATCGTCCGTCTCATCCGTAGTTACCAGGTCACTCGTAACGGCCGCGTTTCCCCTTGTCGCTTCGAGCCATCGTGTTCGGAGTACGCGCGCCAAGCCGTCGAAACACACGGTGCGGCGAAGGGGACCTGGCTTGGTGTTCGGCGCATTGTCCGATGCCGACCCGGCGGACCTGTTGGTTTTGATCCCATTCCCCCAGTTGTAGAAAAGAGTGACCCGTTATGAGTTCGCTGTTCCACGCCCTCGGCGTTATTTTTCACCCACTTTTCGCCATTTTTGGCTGGATGCTGGCTTTCTTTTACGCCCTCATTCCTAACTATGCGGTGGCGATCACCCTTCTCACCATCGTCATCATGGGGGCGCTGACCCCACTCACCGTCAAGAGCACTCGCTCCATGGTGGCAATGCAAAAACTTCAGCCTGAGATTAAGAAATTGCAGCAAAAGTACAAGGGTCCCGAGAACCGACAGCTACTCAATGACGAATTAATGAAGCTGTACCGCGAGGAAGGCGCCAATCCGCTGGGTGGCTGCCTCCCAGTGCTGGCACAAGGTCCGTTCCTTTTCATCCTCTACAGCGTTATTCGTGGCCTGTCCAACATGAATGGCATGACGGCTGATCCCCGTTACATCCCCCACGGTTCGGGCTTTATCGGAAAGATGTACCAGGATCTTCTCCACGCGAACGGCCAGATTCAGGCATTCGGGATGGATCTCAACCTAAAGCCCTTCCCAATTTCGCTGCACGGCAACTGGGTGGGTGCAATCCCCTTCTTCGCTTTTGTCGCCATCGCCGTCGGACTTCAGTATTTCCAGATGGCGCAACTCAACAATCGAAATCGCAAGGTGGGCCAAGACCTGCCCGCCCAGCAACAAACACTGCAGCGAATCATGCCAATCTTTTTTGCATACTTTTACTTCGTAATTCCAGCCGCAGTGGTCCTGTACATGATTGTTTCAACAATTATTCGTATAATTACTCAAGACATCATGTTCCGCACCGGTGTGTCTCACCCTGGTAAGGCCGCCACTCGTACCCTCCCCGAGGCGTCGCCCAAGAAAGAATCAACCGACACCCAGGACCAACCTTCAACTCTCAAGCCAAAGAATTCATCGCGCTCAAAAGCAACTCGGCGCTGCGTTTCGACGGCCGCGCGGAGCGGACTTTGCGGACCTTGGCAACCTGCGCTGTCGGCATGAGACAATCGAATGACGTGCCAGATCGCTGCACGCCCCTCTATTCGTGAAGCAGCGTTTCCCAGTCAGCCGGCACCGCTCCGGCCCGCACAACCGCCGCACGGCCGCGATCGCCCATGCACGCGAGCGTGTGCTGCAGCCACGCCCAGTCGCCCTTGCCCGTGGTGGCGCCGCCGGCTGATTGAAAGCGATCGAACGGATCGCGCTCGAAGATGTCCGCGTCGAACGGCTGATTCCACATGGGATTGGCCACGACGATGTCGGCGGTGCGGAGACGACCGTCGGGCGTGCGGAACTTGGGGTTGATCATCGTGTCGCCACGCGCGATCTCGATGGTCATGTCGTGGATGATGCCGTTCATCTGCGCGACGGCGTAACTCTCAGCCTGCAGCTCCTGGCCCGTAAGTCGTAGCGGCACTTTGCTCGTGGGATCGAGCTCGCGAGCGACAAGCTGCAACTTCACGAGCAACCCCGCCGA
>CAXBRI010000025.1:0-10564 GCA_963978125.1 uncultured bacterium
GGTCGGTGAACAGCACGCCCTTCAGCAGCGAGCCGTCGGTGACGCCGGTGGCGGAAACGAACACGTCGTCGCTGGCCACCAGGTCGTCGGTGTGCAGCACGCGGTTCAGGTCGTAGCCCTGCGAGAGGATCAGCTCGCGCTCCTCGTCGGTGCGCGGCCACAGCTTGCCCTGCAGCGCCCCGCCGACGCACTTCAGCGCGGCCGCGGCGATGACGCCTTCGGGTGTGCCACCGATACCGAACAGGATGTCGGCCCCCGAGTTGGGCCACGCCGTGGAGATGGCGCCGGCGACGTCACCGTCGGTGATGGAGATCACCCGGGCGCCACAGTCGCGGATCTCCCCGATGAGATCGTCGTGGCGGGGGCGGTCCAGGACCACCACACCGAGTTCTTGGACCGTCTTGCCCAGACGCGAGGCCAGGGCACGGAGGTTTTCGGTGACCGAGGCATTGATATCTACGGCGCCGCGACCGCGCGGGCCCACGGCCACCTTGTTCATGTAGAGAACCGGACCGGGGTTGAACATCGTGCCGCGGTCGGAGAAGGCGATGACCGAGAGGGCTCCGTTGCGACCCTTGGCCGTCAGCGTGGTGCCGTCGATGGGGTCGACGGCAACGTCCACCTCGGGGGGAGTGCCGTTGCCGATGATCTCCCCGTTGAAGAGCATCGGGGCCTCGTCCTTTTCACCCTCACCGATGACGACGATGCCGTCCATGGCGACACCCGTCAGGACGAACCGCATCGCGTCGACGGCGGCCCCGTCGGCCGCGTTCTTGTCACCGCGACCGGCCCAGCGGGCCGCGGCGATGGCCGCCGCCTCGGTCACCCGGATCATCTCCAGGGCGATGTTGCGGTCCGGGCGGTACTTTTCCATGCGCTTAAGCGTAGTGACGGGGCCGTCAGAGCTCCCGTCCGACCGGCAATACTTATACGGTGCCGTTTCTGCGCGTGAAGCCCGCCGGCCCCCTCGGGGGAGAGGTCGAGGCTCGCGGGGCGAAAAATGCCGTTCTCAAGCAGATGGCCGCCTGCCTCCTGGCCTCTGGAACCCACCGGCTCACCAACGTTCCGGCCATCAGCGACGTCGACACCATGGCCGAACTGCTGACCCACCTCGGGTGCACGGTGCAGCGTCCGGCCGACCACGAACTAGCCATCACGGTGCCGCCTGCGGAGAGCCTCGTGCCCCACGCCCCGGCCCACCTCTTCGAGGCGATGCGGGCCTCCATCGTGGTGCTGGGGCCCCTGCTCGCCCGGTGCGGAGCGGCCCACCTGGCGTTGCCCGGGGGCGATGACTTCGGCGGCCGGCCCATCAATTTCCACACCGACGGCCTCGGGGCGATGGGCGCGACCTTCGCCAACGAACGTGACTCGATCCACGCTTCGGCTCCGGGCCGCCTGCGCGCGGCACGCATCGTCCTCGAGTACCCGAGCCACACCTCGACCGACAACCTGTTGATGGCCGCCGTGCTGGCCGAGGGCCGCACGGTGATCGACAACGCGGCCCGCGAACCCGAGGTCGAGGACCTGGGCCGTCAACTCCAGGCCATGGGCGCGCGCATCGAAGGACTGGGCACCTCGCGACTCGTCGTCGACGGCGTGGCCGAGTTGTCACCGGCCCGCCACGAGGTCATCACCGACCGGGTGGTGACGGCCACCTACCTCGCGGCCGGACTCATCACCGGGGGAGAGGTGCGCGTCACCGACGGACGCCCCGACCACATGGAGATGCTTCTGCGCAAGCTCGAAGCGATGGGTGCCGAAGTCGATGAACACGGCCCCGGCATTGCCGTGAAGGGGCCGAAGAAACTGCGCGCCGTCGACGTGGCGACCCTGCCCTACCCGGGGGTGGCGACGGACTACAAGCCGCTCATCACCACGATGCTGAGCGTGGCCAGTGGCGTGTCGGTCGTCACTGAGAATCTCTTCACGGGCCGCTTCCGATACGTCGACGAGCTCACCCGACTCGGTGCCCAGATCACCACCGAGGGCCACCACGCCCTGGTGCGTGGTGTTGACCACTTGGTCGGCACGACCGTGCGCGCGACCGACATCCGCGCCGGGGCCGCCCTGGTGCTGGCCGGACTCGTGGCCGATGGTGAGACCATCATCGAGGGCCTCGAACACCTCGACCGCGGGTACGACCGCTTCGTCGAGCGCATCGCCGCGCTCGGCGCCCACGTGGAGCGTGAGTCGTGATTCCCCGCGACCCCGCGACCCTGGTGGACGAGGCCCGGAAGGGTTCGCGCACGGCCCTGGCTCGTCTGCTCACCTACGTCGAGTCGGGTGGCGAGAATCAACGGGCCACCGCGGCCCTCGCCTACGCCGCACCGGCCCCGTGGACGGTGGGGCTCACCGGGCCTCCCGGAGCGGGCAAGTCGACCCTGACCGACCAACTGATTTCGACGGCCCTGGCGTGTGGTTCCTTCGACGGGTCGGCCGCTTTTTCACAGGTGGGCGTGCTCTGCGTGGACCCGTCGTCACCCTTCACGGGTGGGGCCATCCTGGGCGACCGGATCCGCATGCAAGAGCACGCCACCAATCCGGCCGTTTACATTCGTTCGCTGGCGACCCGGGGCCACCTAGGCGGTCTGTCGCTCGCCGTGCCCGACGCGCTACGCGTGTTGGGAGTGGCTGGTTTCACTCTCGCCCTCGTTGAAACGGTGGGCGTGGGCCAGATGGAAGTCGACATCGCCGCCGCCGCTGACACGACCGTCGTCGTGACCAACCCAGGCTGGGGTGACGCGATGCAGGCCAACAAGGCCGGACTTCTCGAGGTGGCCGACATCTTCGTCATCAACAAGGCTGATCGCCCCGGTGTGCGTGAGACCCGCCGCGACCTCGAGCAGATGCTCGATCTCGGTGGCGAACGAGACTGGCGTCCGCTGATCGTTGAAACCGTGGCCTCCGACGGCACAGGTACAAACGACCTCTTCGACGCGTTGGTGGCACACCGTCAGTACCTCGAGAGCGGGCCCCTGACCGAGGCCCGGCGCACCCGCGCCGAAGCAACCTTGAACTCGGTCCTCGCCGCCACCCTGCGCCAACGCGTGACCGACCTCGAGTCGGGTAGTTCCTACCGCGCCCAGGTGGACGACCTTCTCGCGGGACGCACCGACCCTTACCGGGCGGCCGACACATTGCTGGGGTCCGCATGATCGCCGTTTCCGTCCCGTACGACATCATCTTCGTGGCGCACCTCATGGTGGGGCTCGCGACGGTCGTCGTGCTGTCGACACTTCGTGTGGCGGGGTTGGCCCTGTCGCGTGGTCTCGACATCGACTCGCTGCGTCGCTTCTTTCCCGCGCGGACGAATCACTCGGCCCGGGTGGTGCACCTCCTTCCCCTCACCGGTCTCGCCCTGTCGGGTCTCGGTGGCGCCGACGTGTCACTGGGTCACACCTGGATTCTGGTGGGCCTGGCGATGTACGTGCTCGCGGCCGGTCACTTGGAGGCGCGGTTACTCCCCGCCGAGAGGCGTCTCGCCCAGCGACTGGCCAGCGGAGAAGTTCCTTCAACACGCGAGGGCCGACGGTTCGTCGGTTCAGTGGACGTGGTGCTCGCCCTCTTGGGCGTGGCTCTCGTCGCGATGATCGTCCAGATCTAGAGGAAGACCGGTCGGCCGACCATGCCGGCCGCCACCGTGATATTCGTCACTTCGTCCACCAGGACGAAACTTCCCGTCACCCGGTTGTCGCGGTAGTCGTCCACCACGAGCGGGTCGGCCGTCATCAGTGACACCACGCCGATGTCGTTGGTGGTGAGTTGCATCGCTTCGTCAAGAGCCATGGCCTCGACGTCCACGCGCCCACCGAGCGAAGTGATCTTGGCCGGCGTCGACCGGGTCGTGTGCTTGAGGCGCAGACGCTGGCCGACGCTGAGTGGCGTGGCACCGAACCAACAGACGGTCGCCGAGATTTCGCGGGTCACCAGTGGCAGCGGGGCGGTCGCGATGAGGTCGCCCCGTCCGGCGTCGGTCTCGGCAACGAGATCGAGGTCCGCGGCCAAACCGACCTCGGCCTCCCGGCGTGTCTCACCGCCGAAACGAAGACCCCGTACCGTCGTCGTGATGCCGGCGGGCAGCAGAGTGACCTCGTCACCTTCACGGATGGTGCCGCCGTTCACCATGCCGGCGTAGGTGCGGCCGCCGCCATCCTGGCGCAGCACCCACTGGATGGGTAGGCGCGCCCCGCTGGCGCTGTCGGTCCAGGAGCCGGCCTCGGCCGATTCGAGGGCGCTCAACACGCTGGGTCCCTGGTACCAAGGGGTGTGCGGTGAATTCTCGACGACGTTGTCACCGTGCAGGGCCGACACCGGCACGACCACGTGATGGTCATAGTGGAGTTCGCGCGCCAAGGTGTCGACCTCGTCGTGGACCCGTTGATAGGCCAGTTCGGACCAGTCGACGGTGTCCATCTTGTTGACGGCGACCACGAGGGCCCGCACACCCAGGAGGGCCGCGATGACCAGATGGCGACGGGTCTGTTCCTTGAGGCCGCTGGCCACGTCGAGGACCACCAGGGCGAGGTCGGCCGTGGACGCGCCGGTCGCCATGTTGCGCGTGTACTGCACGTGGCCGGGGCAGTCGGCGATGATGAATTTGCGCGACGGCGTGGTGGCGTACCGGTAGGCGACGTCGATGGTGATGCCCTGTTCGCGTTCGGCACGCAGGCCGTCGGTGACGAAACTGAGATCAAGGTCACCCACACCTCGTCGCTCGGAGGCGGCCGCGACGGCGTCGAGTTGGTCGTCGAATAGCTGACGGGTGTCGACCAGCAGGCGCCCAATCAAGGTCGACTTACCGTCGTCGACTGAGCCGATGGTGGCCAGTCGCAGGAGATCCTTGGTCGCCATTAGAAGTACCCCTCACGCTTGCGGTCTTCCATCGCCGTCTCCGAGAACTTGTCGTCGGCGCGGGTGGCGCCTCGTTCGGAGACGTTGGCCACTTCGATCTCGGCGATGATCTCGGCCAGGGTGGCCGCTGTCGAGTCGACGGCCCCGGTGCAGTTGGCGTCACCGACGGTGCGGAATCGCACCGTGCGGCGTTCCACGGTCTCATCGGGACGGGGCTCCACAAAGGGGCCCACGGCCAGCCACATGGAGTCGCGGCGCACCACGTCGCGCTCGTGGGCGAAGTAGATGGAGGGCAACTCCATGTTCTCCCGGGCGATGTAGTTCCAGATGTCGAGCTCGGTCCAGTCCGACAGGGGGAAGGCCCGGACGTGTTCACCCGGGTTGACCTTGCCTTGGTAGAGCTGCCACAGTTCGGGGCGCTGCGACTTGGGATCCCACTGGCCAAAAGCGTCCCGGAAACTGAGCACCCGCTCCTTGGCCCGGGCCTTGTCCTCGTCGCGGCGGGCCCCACCGAAGGCGGCGTCAAAGCCGTGCTCGGTCAACGCGTCGAGGAGTGTGACGCTTTGGAGTCGGTTGCGCGATCCCATGGGGCCGGGGTCGGCGACCCGACCACGGTCGATGGACTCCTGCACCGAGGCGACGAGCAGACGGGCTCCCGCGCGGGCCGCGGCCTCGTCACGGTAGGCGAGCACCTCGGGGAAGTTCTGGCCGGTGTCGACGTGCATCACGGGGAAGGGGATCTTGGCCGGGGCGAAGGCCTTCACGGCCAGGTGCAAGAGCACGGCTGAGTCCTTGCCCCCCGAGAAGAGAAGGACGGGCCGCTCGCACTCGGCGGCCACCTCACGCAGGATGAACAAAGCGTGAGATTCCAGGACGTCTAGGTAGTCAGTCGCGCTCATGTGGTAATAGTCTATCAAATCACTAGTAAATGTTAGGCTTAGGTTAATGGCACCGCTCGACCACACGCCGGCCCTGCAAAGCGAACTCGATGAGGCCGACGTTCGTTTCGAGCACGCGTCACCCCACGAGATTCTTTCGTGGACTTTTTCGCGTTTCGGAACTGACGTCGCCTACGCCTGCTCGTTCGAAGACGTGGCTCTTCTCCACATGATCTACGAGGTCGCCCCGGGCACCGAGGTCATCTTCCTCGACACCGGGGGCCACTTCCCCGAGACCCTGAGCTTCCTCGATGACCTCACCCTGCGGTGGGGGCTCCACGTGACCCGCACCCAACCAGGCCCCGAGGCCGAGGCGACACTGTGCGGCACCGACGGGTGCTGTCAGCTGCGCAAGGTCGCCCCCTTGGGTCGTGCGCTGGAGGGGCGCACGGCGTGGTTGACCTCGGTCAAGCGGGTCGACGCGGCGACCCGAACGGGTATGCGCATCGTCGATTGGGACGCCAAATTTGGCTTAATTAAGGTAAATCCGCTCGCCACGTGGTCCGATGACGACGTCGCCTACTACCTCTCGTCGAAGAGTCTGCCGACCCACCCACTGTGGGCCGAGGGGTACGCCTCGATCGGGTGCGCCGCGATGACGGTGAAGCCCCTCGACCCGACCGACCGACGCTCGGGTCGGTGGGCCGGACTCGACAAAGAGGAGTGCGGCCTCCACGAGGCTTAGTATCCACCGTTTTCGCACGTGCCAGCGATAAATTTTTTGGTGATGGTAACGAGTCGGTGCGAAACCACACAGTGTTGATACTGCTCATACTGCTCGCGTTCTGGATTGCGATCCTGGCGCCGCTGGCAGTACGTCGACTCCGCGACTTCGGAAGCGAACGTTCCATTCAAATGTTCCACACGGAGCACGACCGTTTGACCCGTCACCCCTACACCGTGCAACCCGCCCACCGGCTCGACCGCGAGGACCGGCTCGACGCGCCCTCCGCGCTCACCGGGGTGCACGCCGATGACTCCAGTGCCGCCTACGCGCAGCGTCGTATGTACGAGGAGTGGGACCGCGAGATTGCCGATGACTTCAGTGATGAGTACGTGGAGCCGACGACGGCGCGTTACGCCTCGGCCTACTCCCACACACCGCGCGAGGAAGAAACTCTCTACGCGCCACGCGGAAGCATGAAGGCCCGGCGCCGGATGATCGTCACCCGCCTCTTGACCACTGCGGGCGTGCTCACCTTCTTCTCGTTGTTCGTCAACATCTCGTTCCTGCGCGACCTGATGCTCCTGTCGTGGGGTCTCGTCGTGGCCTACGCCGCCCTCGCCCTGCTCGCAGTGGCTATGGGCTACATCAATGAGCAGACGCTGCTTCCCTTCCTGAAGGGCGGCCCTGGTCGTCCCTTGGCGGAAATCACCTCGATTCTCGAGCGCCGGCCCCGTCGGGAGATTCGTGACGACTACGAAGAAGAAGAGTTGTACTACGACGACGAGGTCAACGACGTGGACGACGAGTTCTACGACGCCGACGACCGCTGGGAGTTGGACCACGCTCCCCGTCGCGCCCACGGCTAACGCCGACTGCTCGGGCTGAAGTAGTAGTAAAAAAGGGGACGTGCCCCTCACCGACGCCCGACGCCAAGAACTCCGCGCCAAATACCGAGAAGAACGCGACAAGCGGCTACGGCCCGACGGTAACGAGCAATACATCGAACCCAAGGGCAAGTTCGCTCACTACGTTGAGGATCCCTACGTCGAGCGCGTCGAGCGCGACCCCATCGTTCAGGACATCGAGGTGGCTGTGGTCGGCGCTGGGTTTGGCGGACTCTCGGCCGGTGCCCACTTCGCCCTGCAGGGCATCACCGACGTGTGGTTGATCGACGGCGCCGGGGACGTGGGTGGTGTGTGGTACTGGAACCGGTACCCGGGAGCCATGTGCGACACGGCCGCCATGGTCTACCTTCCGCTGCTCGAAGAGACGGGCTATCTGCCCAGCGCGAAGTACGTCCACGCGCCCGAGATCTTCGCCCACGCCCAGCGCATCGCCCACACCTTCCATCTTTACGACCACGCCCTGTTCTCGACCAACGTGCTCGAGCTGCGCTGGGACGAGTCGTTGGACCGGTGGCTCGTGCGCACCGACCGGGGCGACGAACTGCGGGCCCGGTTTGTGGTGACCGGCACGGGCCCCCTGCACCGGCCCAAGTTGCCCGGCATCGAGGGCATCGAGTCCTACGAGGGCCACACCTTCCACACCAGTCGTTGGGACTACGGCTACACGGGCGGGTCGCCCGAGGGCGCGTTGATGGAGAACCTGCGCGACAAGCGGGTGGGGATCATTGGTACGGGGGCGACTTCCGTCCAGTGCATTCCCCACCTCGCCAAAACGGCGAAGGATCTATTCGTCTTCCAGCGCACGCCGTCGTCAATTGATATCCGCAACAACCGGCCGCTGGGTCCCGAAATGGCCGAGAGTCTGCAGCCCGGCTGGCAGCGCGAGTGGCTGATGAACTTCGTCACCCTCCAGACCGGCCAGTTCGCCGAGGTGGACCTCGTCGAAGATGGCTGGACCGACATCACCAAGCGCATCCGTGACCGGGTCGTCGCCGACATGGGCGAAAGCGGCGGCCGCTTCTCTCCGGAGTTGATGGCCCGCGCCTACGAGGACTGTGACGACGAGAAAATGGAGGAGATCCGCGAGCGCGTCGACACCATCGTCACCGACCCGGCGACCGCTGAAGCCCTCAAGCCCTGGTACCGCCAACTGTGCAAGCGGCCGTGCTTCCACGACGAGTTCCTGCCGGTCTTTAACCAGCCCAATGTCCACCTCATCGACACCCACGGACAAGGCGTGCGCACGATGGACGCCCACGGTCTGTGGGTGGGCGAGGACTACTTCGAGCTCGACTGTGTCATCTTCGCCTCGGGTTTCGAAGTGGGCACCAGCTACGCCCGGCGCTCGGGATTTGAAACGGTGGGCCGTCACGGTGAAACCTTGAGCCAGGCCTGGTCCGACGGCATGGAAAGTCTCCACGGCATCCACGTGGCGAACTTCCCGAACCTCTTCATCATCGGCCCCACTCAAGGGGCCAACCTGTGGTCGAACATCACCCACAACCTCACCGAGGCCGGACAGACCATCGCTCTCATTGTCTCCCACGCCAAGGCCACTGGGGCCGAGGTGGTCGAGCCCTCGGCCGAAGCCGTGGCCCAGTGGATCGGGGCCATCGAGGCGGTCGGACGACGCGGCCTGCTCGGGGGAGGTGACTGCACCCCGGGTTAC
The DNA here is from genome assembly GCA_963978125.1 of uncultured bacterium. Lineage (GTDB taxonomy): Bacteria > Actinomycetota > Acidimicrobiia > Acidimicrobiales > RAAP-2 > RAAP-2. Next base: position 9,031 of record CAXBRI010000025.1, read on the forward strand.
TACAACAACGAGGGCAAGGAGATGGGTCGGCGCGAGTTGCTCAACTCGTCGGGCTACCCGGAGGGGTCATTGGCCTACTTCCACTACATCGACAAGTGGCGCACGTCGGGGGAGTTCGCCGGGCTCACTTTCACACCGGCCCACGCCTAAACGACCGGCCCCACCCGGGGGCTACAATCGGTATTCCTCTTGGGGGTGTAGCTCAGTTGGCAGAGCGCTACGTTCGCAATGTAGAGGTCGTGGGTTCGACTCCCATCACCTCCACCAAGATGCTCGTCGCGGCGTGGCCGGTCGGCGAAACTTTGTTGTGACCCGTACGCGCCGATCGGACCGGCCCGGTGATTAAGTACCTGGGCTCCAAGAAGCGGTTGGTGCCCGTTCTCGGCGACCTGTTCGACCGCGCGCAGGCCCACACCGTGCTCGACCTGTTCACGGGCACGACCCGGGTCGCCCAGGAGATGAAGCGCCGGGGTGGTCTGGTCACGGCCGTTGATCTCGCGCGATACTCCAAGGTCTTCGCCGACACGTGGATTGCCACCGACGCAGATTCAGTGTCCATGTCCGACCTGGAAGAGGCGTTGGCCGACCTGTCGGCTCGCCCGGGCCGGGTGGGATACGTTACCGAGACCTTCTGCCGCGAAGCCCGGTTCTTCCAACCCTTCAATGGCGAGCGGATTGACGCCATTCGTGACGCCATCGAGGAGGATTACGCGAACAGTCCTCTGTATCCGATTCTTCTCACGTCGTTGTTGCTCGCGGCCGACCGGGTCGACTCCACCACCGGTATTCAGATGGCCTTCGTCAAGAAGTGGGCGGAGCGCTCCTTCAAGCCCCTGGAGCTTCGAGCACCACTTCTACTGCCCGGAGCGGGAACCGCAATTCGGGGCGACGCACTGGAAGTGGTGCCGACGTTGGGTCACTTCGATCTTGCCTACCTCGACCCGCCCTACAACCAGCACCGGTACTACGCGAACTACCACATCTGGGAAACCCTGGTCGCGTGGGACAAGCCGGAGGCCTACGGCATCGCTCGTAAGCGTCTCGACGTTCGCGACGACGCGACGAAGAGCCGATTCAACGAGAAGCGCGGCATGCCCGAGGCGATGCGCGCGGTGATCGGCGGTATCTCGGCCGACGTGATCGTGATTTCGTATAACAACGAATCCTGGGTCAGCCGTGACGACCTGCTCGACATGTGCGGGCAGTTCGAAGAGGTCGTGATGCTCGCCTTCGACGCCAAGCGCTACGTCGGCGCGCAGATCGGCATTCACAATCCGCGCGGTGAGCGGGTGGGTGAGGTGTCCCACCTGCGCAACCACGAATGGGTCGTGGTGGCCGGGCCCCGCGACCGGGTGCGTGAGATGACCGCCCCCTACGCCCCGCAGGGCGATGGGAGCCTCTCGGGTGTGATCTAGTCGGCCAGTTGACGCTCGAGGCCCTGCACGGACTCGATGAACTCGTCAGATCGGAAGAGCACACGTCTGAACTCCAGTCACGTGGCCTTATCTCGTATGCCGTCTTCTGCTTGAAAAAA
>CAXBRI010000026.1:0-10331 GCA_963978125.1 uncultured bacterium
GCTATCTCCTCGTCGAGGGGGAGCGTCCCGCGCTGGCCTCACTGGACGAACTGGCCTGGACCGTCGACGGCCCTCTCGACCTGGTGGCCATGAACGAGGTCGCCCAGTCCATCCTGGGCGAGCACGATTTCCGCTCTTTTTGCCGTCGGCCCGTGGACAAGGGCCCCGACGACCCCTTGCGCCGGCGGGTCCTGGCGGCCGAGTTCTCCCGGGTGGGTGACCCCGCGGGTGTGGCCCTGCCCGGGGCTTCGCTGGTCCGGTTGGACATCCGGGCCCAGTCGTTCTGCCACAACATGGTTCGCTCCCTCGTGGGGGCCTTCGTGGCGGTGGGGCAGGGCCGGCTGGGCCCCGAGGTGGTGACCGAGCGCCTGAACACCCCGAATCGAGCCAATTTGCCGGCTCCGGCGCCGGCGGCCGGGCTCTGCCTCGTGGGGGTCGGGTACCCCCAAGTGGACGGCGGACCCTCGGGTTTCCTAGACTAGAGACTCCTCTGGGTGGCCCCCGTGCCGGCCCGACAAGATTCGCGAAGGAAGACACAGTGCGTACCTACACCCCCAAGGCCAACGACATCACGCGTGAGTGGCACGTCATTGACGCCTCGGGCCTCGTCCTGGGCCGTCTGGCGACCGTGGCCGCCTCGTTGTTGCGCGGCAAGCACCGCCCGTTCTTCGCTCCGCACCTCGACACCGGCGACCACGTCATCATCGTGAACGCCGACAAGATCGTGGTGACGAGCAACAAGCTCTCCCAGAAGTTCGCCTACCGTCACTCGGGCTACCCGGGCGGTATCAAGGCCACGTCGTGGCAGAGCCTCATGGACGAGAAGCCGACCCAATTGATCGAGTCGGCCGTCAAGGGAATGGTCCCGAAGACCCGCTTGGGTCGTGCGCAGATGGGCAAGCTCTTCGTCTACGCCGGACCCGACCACCCGCACGCGGCCCAGCAGCCCCAGCCCTACGACACCTCGGCTATCCGCCGCGGATAAGGAGACAGCGATGACCACCGCCACCCAGTCGACCGGACGCCGCAAGGAGGCCGTCGCCCGCGTGCGTCTGCGCCCGGGCTCGGGCACGCTGACCATCAACGGTCGCGCCTTCGACAACTACTTCACTTCGGCCACCCACCGTCAGATGGTGATGGAGCCGCTGCGTCTCATCGACGCCCAAACGACCTGGGACATCGACGCCACGATCGAGGGTGGCGGCGTGGCCGGTCAGGCCGGCGCGCTGCGACTGGGCATCGCTCGTTCGCTGCTCGAGGCTGACGAGAGCCACCGCGGCACCCTGAAGAAGGCCGGCCTCTTGACGCGCGACGCGCGCAAGAAGGAGAGCAAGAAGTACGGCCTCAAGAAGGCCCGCAAGGCGCCTCAGTACTCGAAGCGTTAAGGCGTCACGTGCGTTTCGGCACGGACGGAATTCGCGGCCACTACCCGGAGGAGATCTCCGAGGACCTCGCCTACGCGCTGGGTCGAGCCGTCGCGTCCGTACTCGGCGGCACGGTGGTCGTCGGTTCCGACACCCGGGCCTCGTCGCCCTCGCTAGTGCGCGCCGTGCTCGCGGGGCTGTCCGACGGTGGTGCCACCGGGGTGAATCTGGGCGTGCTGCCCACACCCGGGGTGGCGGTCATCGCCCAACGTCGAGGTTGCGCGGGTGTCGTGGTGTCGGCCTCCCACAATCCCTTCCACGACAACGGACTCAAGGTCCTCGGCGTGGGTGGCGCGAAGCTCGACCCCGACGTGGAGACCGATCTCGAAGCGGCCCTCGACCGGTTCATTCACACGGCGCCCTCGGAGTTTCTCGACGTGGCCGTCGACCGGTCGGCCGCCGAGGAGTACCGCGCGCACCTGACCGGTCTCGTGTCGGCCGACCTCGCGGGACTTCACGTGGTGCTCGACTGCGCCAACGGGGCCGCCTCTCTGGTGGCGCCGGCCGTCTTCACCGATGCCGGCGCGAGCGTGAGTGTCCTGCACGCGTCGCCCGATGGTCGCAATATCAATGCCGAATGCGGGTCGACCCACCCCGAGTCTCTCGCCGAGGCCGTGATGACGCACGGGGCCGACATCGGCCTCGCCTTCGACGGCGACGCCGACCGGCTGATTTGTGTGGACGCGTCGGGTCGTGTTCGCGACGGTGACGACTTGATGGTTCTCTTCGCTCTCGATTTCCACGAGCGCGCCGAACACGACGCGGGAGTGGTTGTCACTCTGATGAGCAACCTGGGGCTGCGACGTGCGTTGGGATCGGCCGGGGTACCCCTCGTGGAGGTGGCGGTGGGTGACCGCAACGTCGCTCTCGCACTCGACGAACGGAATTGGCCCTTCGGAGGGGAGCAGTCAGGGCACCTCATCTTCCGCGACCTGGCTCCGACCGGTGACGGTCTGTTGACCGGTCTGCTGGTGTGCGAACTGGTTCGTCGCCGCGGCGAACTCGGTGCGCTCGCCGATGCGGCGTGGCACCGCGTCCCTCAGGTGCTCGTCAACGTGGCCCGCGACGACTACGACGAAGCGGCCACACAGGCAATCTTTGACGAGGCTCGCGAGCGTCACCACGTGGCCGATGACGACGTGCGACTCCTCATTCGCCTCTCGGGGACCGAACCGGTCGTGCGCGTGATGATCGAAGCGCTGAACGCCGAGTTCGTCGACGATGTAGCCGGTCGTCTGCGGACGCGGTACGGACTCTGACACGGGAGTCGCCGGCCGGGCGCCGGTAGGCTGTTTCTCATGTGCGGCATTATCGGGGTCGTTGGATCCCCAGACGCCACCGCCGTCCTTCTCGAAGGTCTCGAGCGCCTCGAATACCGCGGGTACGACTCGGCTGGGGTGGCGCTCGTGGTGGGCGGTTCCACCTGGCGTGAACGCCGGGCCTCGGGCACCGAGTCCGTGGCCGCTCTCGTGGAGGCCTGCGCCGGCGCTCCCTCGGGCGCCTCGACGGGCATCGGCCACACTCGGTGGGCCACCCACGGCGCGCCCGAAGCCGTGAACGCGCACCCTCACCTCGACTGCGCCGGCGAGGTCGCCATCATCCACAACGGCATCATCGAGAACCACGCCCACCTGCGCGCGGTGCTCGAAGGCGAGGGCCACGTCTTTTCGTCGGTGACCGACTCCGAGGTGCTCGCCCACCTCATTGAACGGGGACGGCGCCGCGGCCTCGACCTCGTGGACGCGGTGCGTGAGTGCCTCGCCGAGGTGGAGGGCGCTTTCGCGCTGGCCGTCGTCGACGCCACCGAACCCGACGCGCTGGTGTGCGCCCGGCGGATCTCACCGCTCGTGGTGGGCACCTCCCCGGGCACGACGTACCTGGCGAGTGACGTGCCGGCCATCTTCGACAAGGCTCAGGCCTTCTACGCCGTCAACGACGACGAGGTGGTGCGGCTCAGCCCCGAGGGTTTCCGTGCCGTCGACCTCGAGGGCGCACCGGTGCGTCTGCGCCAACTGGCCATCGACTGGGACCTCGAGACGGCCCAGAAGGACGGCTTCCCCGACTTCCTCTCGAAGGAGATCCACGAGCAGCCCGAAGCACTGCGCGCCACGTTGCTCGACCGGCGCGACGCGACAGGAGCCATCACCTTCGACGAACTGCGTATCGACGCGGCCGAACTGGCCGAGGTGAAGCGTGTCGTGCTCGTGGCGGCGGGGACGTCGTATCACGCGGCGCTCATCGCCAAGTCGGCTCTCGAGCAGTGGGCCCGACTCGTCGCGGAGGTCGAGATCGCCAGTGAGTACCGCTACCGCGACCCCGTCGTCGAGATCGGCACCCTCGTCGTGGCCGTCTCCCAGTCGGGGGAGACCATCGACACGATTCAGGCGGCCCGCGAAGCCCAGCGCCGCGGCGCGCGGGTCGTGGCCGTCTCCAACGTCGTTGATTCGTCGCTGGCCCGTGAGGCCGACGCCGTGCTCTACACCCGGGCCGGCCTCGAGGTGTCGGTCGCGTCCACCAAGGCCTTCGTCGCCCAGGTGGCCGTGTTGGAGTTGCTCGCGCTGCGCCTCGCCCAGGTGCGAGGCACCCTTGAGCCGACCGACGTCGCCGCACTCTTCACCGGTCTCCAGCACGTGCGCCACCAGGTGGACACGGCGTTGTCGAGGGGCCCAGCCGTCGCCGACGTGGCCACGGCCGTCTCGGGCGCGCGCGACTTCTTCTTCCTGGGACGCGGTGTCGGGTACGCCACCGCTCTCGAGGGAGCCCTCAAGTTGAAGGAAATCAGTTACCTCCACGCCGAGGGGTACGCCGGTGGTGAACTCAAGCACGGGCCGCTGGCCCTGATCGAGCCCGGTGTGGTGGTGGTGGCTCTACTCACCGATCCGGCGCTGCGCGACAAGATGCTCTCGAACCTCGCCGAAGTAAAGGCCCGCGGCGCGTCAGTCGTGGCCCTGGCCGGAGACGACGACACAGCGGTCGACGCGGTCGCTGACTTCGTGGTGCGCGTCCCTCCGACCGAACCACTCTTCACGCCGATGGTCGACGTCGTCGCCCTCCAGCAACTGGCCTACCGCCTGGCCGTGAACCTGGGACGCAACGTGGACCGGCCCCGCAACCTGGCCAAGACGGTGACGGTCGAATGAGCGGCGTCGGAATCGACGTGGTCGATGTGGCCCGTTTCGAAGACGTGCTCGCCCGTCGACCGTCGGTGGCGACGCGACTCTTCACCGAGGCCGAGCGTCGAGACGCCCGGGACGTGCCACAGCGCCTGGCCGCACGTTTCGCGGCCAAAGAGGCGTGGCTGAAATCGGTGCGAGCCGGAGTGGGGGCCGCCCCGTGGCGCGACATCGAAGTGGTGCGCGGTGCGGACGGTGCCCCGTCGCTGCAACTGGGTCCCCGGGCTACGTCATTGGCCCAGCGGGCCGGCGTCGAGTCCTTCGACGTGTCACTCACCCACTCGGCGATGACGGCCGCGGCCGTGGTGGTCGCTCACTGATGCCGGTCGAGGGGGTTCGCCGTCCGGCGTGGGCCGAGATCTCGAGACCGGCCATCGCCCACAATGTGGCCGCACTGGCGCAAGTCCTCGAGTCGACCCAACTATGTGCGGTGGTCAAGGCCAACGGGTACGGACACGGTGCGGTTCTCGCCGCCAAGGCCGCTATGGAAGGTGGCGCCGCCTCGTTGGCGGTGGCGATTGTCGACGAGGGAATCGAACTGCGCGGTGCGGGTGTCTCGGCACCGATTCTCCTGCTCGCGGAGATTCCCGCTGACACCCTGCCCGACGCGTTGACGCACTCGCTGACTCTCACCATTGGTTCTCTCGAGGGGGCCCGGGCAGCGCGCGCCGCGGCCGAGCGTCTCGGTGGTCGGCACCGGGTGCACCTGAAAGTCGACACCGGCATGGGTCGGATGGGGGTCGCGCCGGCCGACGTGCGTGAAGCGGCGTCCCTCCTCGTGGGCTCCTCCGCGCTCGACCTCGAAGGCGTCTACACCCACTTCTCAGTGGCCGATGGATCGTCGCCGGCCGACCGGGCCTTCACCGCCGAACAGTCGGCCCGCTTTGACGCTGTGCTCGGCGAATTGGCGGACGCGGGCATCACCCCCCGGGTGGTCCACGCCGCCAACAGCGCCGGGGCTCTCGGCCACCCGGCCACCCGCCGCGACCTCGCCCGCGTGGGCCTCGCGCTCTACGGGTACCTTCCCTCGGCGTGGCTCGCCGATGCCCTCGCCGCGCGTGGGCTCGACCTGCAGCCGGCCCTCACTCTGCGCGCTCAAGTGGTGGCGGTGCGCCGAGCGCAGGCCGGTGAGCGGCCGAGTTACGGGCGCCGGCGGGCACTCAGTGCACCGGCGACGATTGCCACCGTCCCCTTCGGGTACGCCGACGGGTATCCGCGCCGCCTCTTTGACGCCGGTGCCGAGGTGCTCATCAATGGTGTGCGTTACCCCCTCGCGGGAAACGTCACGATGGACCAGTTGCTCATCGACTGCGGCGACGACCCCGTGCAGGTGGGCGACGAGGTCGTGCTGCTCGGCGCGCAGGGATCAGAAGCCATCTGGGCCGACGACTGGGCCCGGTGGGCCGACACCATCACGTGGGAAATACTGTGCGGCATCGGTGCCCGGGTGCCCCGCGTGCTCGTCGACTGATGGACGAACTTCTCTCCTGTACCCGTTGTCAACTCGCGGCCACCCGCCAGCGCGTGGTGGTGGGGTCGGGTCCGGCGTCGGCCCGGTTGTTGGTGGTGGGCGAGGCCCCGGGGCGCACCGAGGACGAGGGCGGTGAACCCTTCATCGGTGCGAGTGGTCGCCTGTTGTTTCGCCTCCTCAAAGAAGAGACTGGTCTCACCCGGGCCGACTGTTTCGTCACCAACGTGGTGAAGTGCCGCCCGCCGGCCAATCGTCCGCCACGCAACGAGGAAATCGCGGCCTGCGCCCCCTGGCTCGAGGCCCAGCTCGCCGAGTCCGGACACCGGGTCCTGCTCACGGTGGGTAACACGGCCGGCCGCGCCGTCTTCGGCTTCACCGAGGGCATCGCCTCGGTGCATGGTCAGCGCTTCGAGCGTGACGGCCGACCCGGCATCGCGACGTACCACCCGGCCGCCGCCCTGCGCTCCACTTCGGTCGCCCGCGATCTGCGCGCCGACCTGAAACTCCTGCTGGAATTGGTGGCAACGTGATTGAAGCCTTGTGCCCCGACTCCGACAGCACGCGTGACGCCGCCGCGGCGTTGGCCGCCAACTTGCGTCCCGGCGACATCGTGGTGCTGACCGGACCGCTCGGGGCCGGCAAGACCACCTTCGTGCAGGGCGTGGGACGTGGACTCGGGGTGCGCGACCGCGTGACGAGCCCGACCTTCACCCTGGTGCGCCCCCACGCCTGCGTCAACGGCCGGGGGATCGTCACCATGCACCACGCCGACGTGTACCGCGTCGACGGCGCTGACGAGGTGTGGGATCTGGCGCTCGGGGAACTGGTCGAAGAGTCGGCGGTGGCCCTCGTCGAGTGGGGTGAATTGACGAGTGGGGTGTGGGGTCCGACCCACTCCACGGTGACGGCCACGTGGGAGGGCGAGGCCCGACGCTGGCGCGTCAGCGGACCGCTCGCGGAGCGCGAACCTCTACCCGAGGGGTGGTCGCCGTGCTGAGTGTCGCGATTGAAACGGCGACGATGGCCTGCGCGGTGGGCGTGGCGACCGACGACACCGTCATCGTGAGAGTGGTCGACACGCAGCGACGCCACACCGAGACCGTCGTGGCGGCGTTGTCGACCATGCTCGGGGAGATCGGCGCGCGTCCGCGTGACATCGACACCGTGGTCGTCGACCGGGGCCCGGGTCTGTTCACCGGTCTGCGCGTGGGCGTCGCCACGGCGAGAGCTTTGGCCGACGGCGTGGGGGCGCGGCTCGTGGGCGTGACCTCGCTCGCCCTCTACGCCCACGGGGCGCACACGACCGGAGTGCGCGGTGAACTTCTCTGCGCAGTCGACGGACGTCGTGGCGAGATCTTCGTGCAGCGATTCACCCTGACCGACGACGACGTGACGCAGCGTGACGAACCCTCGGTGGCCCGACCGCGTGACGTGGTCATCGAGTGGGCGACCAACGGCGCTCCGGTGACTTTCACCGGTGACGGCGTCGCGCGGTACCTCGAGGATTTCGCGGCCGTACCCAACGGGGAGATCGCGGCCCAGGCCGTGCCACCACTGGAGGCGGCCCTGACATGGGGTCTGGGCCTGGAGGCCACTGCGGTGACACCTCTTTATCTCCGTGACGCCGACGCCGTGGCCCACTTCGCCACCCGCCAGACCCGTGGCTGACGCGCCCTGGCGGATTCGCCCCGCCGAAGCCCGTGACGTGCGCGAAATATTGGAAATCGAGGATGCCCAATTCCCCGAACCGTGGACCCGCGGCATGCTCTTGGATGAATTGTGTCAGACCGAGACGCGTCGCTACACCGTGGCCGAGGAGGCTGGTCGGGTGATTGGGTACCTCGGCATGATGTACGTCCTCGGTGAGGGTCACATCAACACCATCGGCACGCGGCCCGGTCACGAGAGTCGGGGTGTCGCCAGTTCGCTCCTGAACGACGCCTGGGCCGACGCCTCCGCTCGCGGCGTGACCCGGGTCTCGCTTGAGGTGGCCGTCTCCAACGAACGGGCTCAGGCGCTGTATCAACGCTTCGGGTTCGCACCGGTCGGTGTGCGTCGTAACTACTACGAGCGCATCGGCGAGGACGCCCTCGTGATGTGGGCCGAATTGCCGAGCCCTGGCACTTCTACGCTGGAATCGTGAGCTTGGTCCTCGGCATCGAAACCAGTTGTGACGAGACGGCTGCCGCCGTCGTGAGTGACGATTTTGTGGTTTGCTCCTCGGTCATTGAATCATCCATTGACACGCACCGACCTTTCGGGGGCGTCGTGCCCGAGTTGGCTGGTCGTGCGCACGTGGATTACCTGCCCGAAGTGGTCGAAAGGGCCCTCACTGAGGCGGGTCTCGATCCGCGGTCACCGGCCATCGACGGTGTGGCCGTCACGTCCGGGCCGGGGCTGATCGGCTCGTTGCTGGTGGGGCTCTCGGCGGCCAAGGCTTATGCATTCGCCTGGGGGGTTCCCTTCGTGGGTGTGAATCATCTCGAAGGGCATCTCTATGCTCCGTTATTGGAGGACCCGACGCTCAGTTTCCCCCTCCTCACGCTGCTGGTGTCTGGCGGGCACACCATGCTGATTGTTGTCGACAAGCCGGGGCACTATCGCGTGCTGGGTGAGACTATCGATGACGCCGCCGGAGAGGCCTTCGACAAAGTCGCCCGATGGCTCGATCTCGGATATCCGGGCGGGCCCATCATTGATCGCCTCGCCGCGCAGGGCGATGCAACGGCGCTCGCTTTGCCTCGCTCCATGGTGGGAGCGAACTTGGATTTTTCCTTCTCGGGTTTAAAAACGGCAGTTGTTCGCTCGGGAGAAAAATCCGCGGTGCGGCGGGAGGACGTCGTGGCTAGCTTTCAAGCGGCGGTGTGCGAGCAACTTCTTCGGAAAGTGAATCGCGCCCTCGACATCGAAGACGTCGAGGGAGTCGCGTTGGCCGGAGGAGTTGCCGCGAATTCAGAACTTCGAGCTGGATTGAGTCGGCTCGCTGAGACCCGGGGACTTCGGGCTCACCTACCGGCGCGGTCCTGGTGCACCGATAATGCGGCCATGATTGCAGCGGTGGGAACGCATCGATTGCGCTCACCCAGTGCATACTCGCTCCCAGCCCAACCCCACTGGCCGCTCGAGGATTTGTGAGCGACTCCCCACTTCTGATATTCGCGCAGTGGCGACGCGACGCCATCGGTCACATGCCAGAGACGGACGCGGTGGCCCTCGCGACATCAACTCGAGACGGTCGACCTTCGGTACGGATGGTGTTGATGCGGCACCACGACGAGAATGAGATTGGGTGGTATACGAACTACGCCTCGCGCAAAGGGGGAGAGTTGGCAGAAAATCCGACGGCCGCGATCTTGTGGTACTGCGAGAATCTCGCGCGTCAGGTTCGGCTCGAGGGTCCGGTGTTCAGATGCACTGATGAGGAGTCGGATCGTTACTTCGAGAGCCGTCCCCGAGGACATCAAATTGGGTCGGTCATATCGCCGCAAAGTGCCGTGATATCTGGCCCCGACGAGTTGCGAAACCGCGACAAAGAACTACGTCGACAACTCGGCGATGGGCCTATCCCTCGACCGCGTGAATGGGGGGGGTTCCGGATGAGGCCGGAAACGGTTGAATTTTGGAGAAAGGAACCAAATCGGCTCCACTCCAGGATTCTTTTTACTCGGATCGAGAGTGGCTGGAGCCACTGCTATTTAGCTCCGTAATTAGAAATTTGGAGTTTAAGGCAAGTACTGGATTTTCTCAAGACTCGCCATAAGTGAAACAATTTGAAGAATTTGAAGAATTTTAACGCGTTTCTAAACTATTGCGAGTTGCGTGACGATTGGAACGCTGTTAGGTTGTCCCAAAAGTTGGGCAAATAGGGAGTCTCTTTCAATGAGTCGCATCAGACGCCAGATGGCTGCGATGGCTGTTGTTTCAGCCATATTCGTGATTCCTTCAGCTATTGCAAGTGCTTCACCAACTGGAGCGACGGGCCCGACCGGGCCGCGTGGAGCCACCGGCGCCACCGGCGCTAGGGGCGCCACGGGCGCAATGGGCGCAATGGGAGCCACCGGCGCTAGGGGCGCCACGGGCGCAATGGGCGCAACGGGAGCCACCGGCGCCAAGGGTGCAACGGGTGCAACGGGTGCAAGGGGCGCTACCGGTGCGACCGGAGCCAAGGGTGCAACGGGTGCAACGGGTGCCAAGGAGATCGGAAGAGCGTCGTGTAGGGAAAGAGTGTAGATCTCGGTGGTCGCCGTATCATTAAAAAAAAAA
>CAXBRI010000027.1:0-10248 GCA_963978125.1 uncultured bacterium
CGAACGCATCGGCGAATCTCTCGGGGGGCGCGTGACCCGCGAAGCGGTCGCCACGATGGACGAAGCGGTCGCCCGCGCACGGGAGGTTCTCTCCGGCAGCGGCGTGATGCTGTTCTCGCCGGCGGCGCCGAGTTTCGACCGTTACACCAACTGGGAAGAGCGTTCCAAGGACTTCACCCGCGCGGTATCCGCAACGGGCCAGACCGACGACGAGACCGACGAACAGTCAGGGAATCAGTCTCCGGCGTAACGCACGATCCAATGTGAGCGGCGGGCATCGGCCACCTTCGTGTAGGTGGAGCCTGGAGTGGGAATCGAACCCACGACCTACGCATTACGAATGCGTTGCTCTGCCGGCTGAGCTATCCAGGCGCGGACGGCCATTCTACCCCACTCGCTCCCGAAGCGTTCTAGAGCGCCCCCAACGCGAAGAACAGGTCGTGGAGGAGTAGTGACTCGTTGAGATTCGTGTCCAGCCGACCCGCGGCGCGAGCCACCAATTCAATGGCCGCCGACGCAGCCTCGGCTCTCCTCGACGCCCGTTCGTCTCCTCGCGTCAGGTCTTCGCTGGCCCTGTGCAGTCGCTCGCGATAGACATCGGTCACCACTGCGAAACCGGCCGCGAACTCCTGGGTGCGGAAACGTCGCTGCTCACGCTTGTGAGATGTTTCAATCTCGTCGCGGCGGGGCACTCCGCGAAGTTTCTGCTCCTTCGCCTGAGCCTCGAGAACCGCGAAAGCCCTGGCCTGTTCGGCCACCAAGGGTGCGAGCGCGTCATCGATGGCCGCGAGAATGTCGTTGGCCGCGCGCAAGGATTCACCGAATGTGGACACCTGATCGGGCACCGCTCGCCAAAGGGCGAGGCGGCTGCGCAGGCCCGCGTCGCGCACGAGAAGTCGGGCCCGGGTCACGCTGCCCGCCGCCGCACTGGCCGCGTCGGCGGCCGCGCTCGGCCCATGCCCTTCGGCTTCGAGAACGGCGGCGATGGCGGACGTCGAGAGTGGCGCCAAGCGCACTTCGACACACCGGGACCGGATGGTGACCAGCGCTTCGGGAAGTTCGTCAGCCGTCAACACGAAGATGGTGCGAGCCGAGGGCTCTTCGAGGGTCTTCAAGAATGCGCTGGCACTGGGTGACGCCCCCAGCATCAAATCGACGTTCTCCACGACGATGACCTGCTTGCCCGGGCCCAGTGGTCGCTTGCGGGCCAGTTCGTCCAACGACCTGACTTCGGCCACGCTCCAGAAGTTGGCCGCACGCGTCGGCACGAGCAGGTTGGCGTTAGACCCCGCCAACGATGACCGGCAGTCCTCACAGTTCCCGCACCCTCCGTGGGCGCACAACAGCGAGGTGGCGAAGAGTCGTGCCGCCTCATTCACGGCCGAGCCGGCGGGACCAGAAATTAGGTACGCGTGAACCGGACGGCCCAGAAGATCGCGCATCGCGGCGACCGCGCGTGGTTGTCCGACCAAGCGGTCGAGAACGTCACTCATGGCCAGAGGCCGTGACGGGCGCACGCCTCATCAATGAGGGCGCGCACCTCGTCGAATGTTCCCGATCCGTCCAGGACAACCCACGTGTCGGGACGCGACGCCGCCAGTTCGAGGTAGCCGGCTCGGACCCGCTCGTGGAACTCCACGTCGGCCGATTCGAACCGATCGTGGTGGTCACGCGCCCGGCGTTCGTGGGCGAGATCGACGGGTAGATCAAGCAAGAGGGTTAGCTCCGGTTCGAGGCCGGCCAGCGCGAGGTCAGTAGCGCTCTGCAGCAAGGCGAGGTCGAGACCGCGGCCGTATCCCTGATAGGCGAGGGTGGAAGCGAAATACCGGTCACTCACCACGTCGCGGCCGGATTCGAGCGTGGGCCGAATGACCGAGGCCACGTGGTGAGAACGGTCCGACAGCATGAGGAGGGCCTCGGTGGATGGCGTCATCGGTTCGGACGCGTTCAGTAACCAGCCCCGGAGTTGGGCACCGAGAGCGCTGTCACCGGGTTCGAACGTGAAGAGCGCGTCGTGGTCGTGGGCGAATTGCCGAGCCTGCGAGCTCTTGCCACAACCGTCAATTCCCTCAAAGACGAGGAACCGGCCCCGAGCCATCAGTCGTTCGAGCCGGCCTGCGCGAGCATCGCCGCGTTGGCCTTGGCGCCTTTGGCCACGGCGTCACGCTTGGCGGCGGCACCGGACGCGGTGACGGCCTTCTTCGTCGTCTTTTTCGCGGTCTTCTTGGCGGTCTTCTTGGTGGTCTTCTTTGCGGGGGCCTTCTTCGCGACCTTCTTCACGGCCGGCCGTGACGACGGGTCAGCGTTACGTCTTTCGGCGAGCAACTCGCAGGCCCGGTCCAGGGTGATGGTCTCAACGGTGTCGCCAATGCGCATGGTGGCGTTCACCTCACCGTCGGTGACGTAGAGGCCGAAGCGTCCGTTGCGGACCACAACACCACGCTTGGTCACCGGGTCGATGCCGAGATCCTTCAACGGCCCGGCCGCGGCGCGGCGGCCACGCTGTTTAGGCTGGGCCAGCAGCGCGAGGGCCTTATCGAGGTCGACGGTGAAGATCTCGTCTTCGGTCTCCAGCGATCTGGTTTCCTTGCCCCACGTGAGGTAGGGACCGTACCGTCCGTTCTGGGCGTGAATCGGTTCGTTGTCATCGGGGTGGCGGCCGACTTCGCGAGGTAAGGCCAGGAGCCGCTGGGCCTCTTCGAAGGTGATGGTCTCGGGTGACATCGAGGAGAACAAAGAGGCCGTCTTGGGCTTCTCCTTGGCCTTGGGATCGACCAGCTCACCAAGTTGCACGTAGGGTCCGAATCGTCCGGCCTTGATGTACACCGGCAGGCCAGTCGCCTCGTCCACGCCGAGTTGGCGGTCACTACTCGGGGCCGCGAGAAGTTCCAGCGCGCGCTCGACACTCAGCGAGTCGGGTTCGGTCGCCTCGGGGATCGACACGCGGTCTTCGCCGTGAATCAGATACGGACCGTAGCGACCCGAGCGAACCGCGACCGGTAGTCCGTCGGGCGCAACGCCCAACGGGAGCGAGTTGATGGTCGCGTAGTCGAACTCGTGCTTCTCATTCACGACCGCGTGCAGGCCGGCCTTGGTGAAGGGGGTCGCCCCCTTGACGTCACCGAAGTAGAAGGCCGCCAGCCAGGGTTCGAGGTCGACGGTGCCCGAAGCGATCAGGTCGAGTTGATCCTCCATCGAGGCCGTGAACTGGTAGTCGATGAGATCGGGCAGGTATTCGGTCAAGAAGTTGATGACCGCGAAGGACCGGAAGGCCGGGACGAGGGCCTTGCCCTTCTTCCAGACGTAACCACGTTTGTCGATGGTCTTCATCACCGACGCGTAGGTCGAGGGTCGGCCGATGCCCAACTCTTCGAGCTTCTTGATGAGCGTGGCCTCCGAGTACCGGTCCGGTGGCTGGGTGTCATGGCCCTTGGCCTCGGCGCCGGTGACGGGAAGTGCCGCACCCTCGGCGAGTGGCGGCAAGATTCTCTCCTGATCGGCCAACTCGGCCTCGGGGTCGTCACTGCCCTCGACGTAGGCACGGCGAAAGCCGGGGAAGACGATTCGCAGTCCGTTGGCGACGAGGCCGACATCGACCGCGCCGTCAATGCCGTCGACCGAGGGCAGAGTCGTCGTCAAGCGGACCCGGTCGCTCATCAACTGGGCGTCAATCATCTGGGAGGCGATGGTGCGCTTCCAAATCAGGTCGTAGACGGCCAACTCGTCGCCACCGAGGTTGGCCTGAGCCTCATCGAGTGAGCGGAAAGTCTCTCCCGCCGGGCGGATGGCCTCGTGGGCCTCCTGGGCGTTCTTCACCTTCTTGCTGTAGTTCCGGGGGGCGGCCGGCACGTAGGCCGGGCCGTAGAGCTCGGCGGCCTGGGACCGGGCGGCGGCCACGGCCTGGTCCGACAGGTTGGTCGAGTCGGTACGCATGTAGGTGATCCAGCCCTGTTCATAGAGGCGCTGGGCCGCGCGCATCGTGCGCTCGGGGTCGAATCGGAGTTTGCGGCTGGCCTCAATCTGGAGCGACGAGGTCATGAACGGTGGCTGGGGACGCTGGGTCCGTGGCGTGGAGGTGACGGCCGAGACAGTGACGTCCATTCCGGTCAGACCTTCGGCCAGCGAACGCGCTGAATCCTCACTGAGCACCTCGACCGTGGCGGTGGGGTCGAGTACACCGAACGAGTCGAAGTTCTTACCGACCGCCAGTGGCGAACCATTCACGGACTCGACGGTCGCCTCCACACCGGTGGCGCCGCCACCGAGGGCGGCGGTGACGTCGAACCAGGTCGCACTGCGAAACGCCATGCGCTCGCGCTCGCGCTCGCAGACCAGACGAATGGCCACGGATTGCACGCGGCCGGCGGAGCGGGCCTTGTCCACCACGCGCCAGAGAACGGGCGACACTTCGTAACCGACCATCCGGTCAAGGAATCGGCGACCCTCCTGGGCGTCCACGAGGCGGTTGTCGAGGTCGCGGGTCTCAGCCACAGCCCGGGCGATGGCCGTCGGGGTGATTTCGTGAAAGACCATCCGCTTGACGGGGATGGAGGGCTTCAACACTTCGAGGAGGTGCCAAGCGATGGCCTCACCCTCGCGGTCTTCGTCGGTCGCGACGTAGAGCTCCTCGACGGTCTTCAGGGCGGCCTTGAGTTCGGTGACGATCTTCTTGCGGTCGGGCGAGATGATGTAGACGGGCTTGAAGTGGTCGTACACGTTGATGCCCAGCGACGCCCACTTTTCGCCCTTGACGTCGACGGGAATATCGGCCGCGCGTTGGGGCAGGTCTCGAATGTGACCGACCGAGGGTTTCACGATGTAGTCAGGTCCGAGCATGCTCTGAATACGCGTCGCCTTCGCGACGGACTCGACTATGACGAGTGCTCGTGCCATCTCACTCCTTTCGTGTGTCACCTCTGACGACCCCAACGGTCGCTACCAAAATAGACAGGCCCCTGTCGCACCAGCGGGCATAGGGCCTCGCCGAAACGCGCCCGAGAGCGCCAAACACTAACGGGGCACTATCAAATGGCCCGAGAAAAAATCAGTGCTCTGCGTGGGGTGCGGCCACGATTTCGTAGGAGGGATTCAAGATCACGGCTTCGCGGTTGATGGAGGCCACAGTGCCCTGCACGATGAGTCGCGTGCCGTTCTCGATGCCCGGGACACTCGAGCGGCCCTGGAACACGAGCGAGATGGAACCCGTGTTGTCGGCGATGACGCAGCGGAATTCGTTAACGCCACCCTCGCTCGACACGGAGGTCGCGCGCACGCGGCCGGCGATATCGGCTTCTTGACGCGTCATCAGACCCCCGATGGCGTCACGCTCACCGGCCCGCTCAGCCAGCAAGATGTCGGCCTCGAGATGGGCGTCGGCCCGGACGGCCCCGCGCGAAATCTCGTCGGTCACCGCGACTTCGGTCACGCCGTCATCGGCGCGTTGACGCTGGACCCGGTACGGAATGATGGTCGCCGCCGTGCGAGGCACGCGCATGATGGCTTCAGCGATCGAGTCAGCCGTGCGGTCATGGAGAAGACGCTGCAGGCGACTCACGAAGCCCCGTCGGGGCAGGATCACCATGCAGAACACGTCGGAATCGCGCACGACGTCTCCGACCAACTCCAGTGCGGCCCGGTCGATGCGACGGTCCTCGCATTCCACGATTTCCAGGCTGATTCCCACCGACGCCGTGTTGGGTCGGCCCCACTTGTCGACCAGTTCGCGGGTCACGCGGGGGTCAATGTCGAAGTGCACCGCACGGATGGAATACGCATTCAGCGACTGGCAGTACTGGAGGGCCCGCTCGGTTGCGAGGTCGTAGCTGTCGACGAACACCACTACCCGGTTGGTCCGGATTTGTGTCGCGCCGGCGGCGTCAATGGCATCGAAGGCTGATGCCTCACGGACGTACTGGCGGTTCATGCGCAGCAGACCGAAAATCATGATGGGCATAGCGACCACTACGATCCACGCACCCTCGGCGAACTTCACCACGGCGAAGATGAGAGCAATCGCCAACGTGACGAGGCACGACAGACCGTTCACGACGGTGCCCAGACGCCAGCGACCTTCCCGACGGCGCCAGTGGCGCACCGTCATGCCCGCCCCGGCCATGGTGAAGGCGGTGAACACGCCGATGGCGTATAGGGCAATCAGTGCGTTGACCTGGGCGCGGAAGACGAGAACGAGAACGAGGGCCATTGTGCCAAGGGTGATGATGCCGTTCGAGAAGGCCAGTCGGTGACCACGTTTGGTGAGTTGGCGGGGCAGGAATCCGTCGTTGGCCACGAAGTTCGTCAGGAACGGAAAGCCGTTGAAACTGGTGTTGCCGCCGGTGAAAAGTATCAACATCGTGGCCATCTGCACCACGTAGAAGATCACGTGACCGATACCGGCCGAACCGAAGACCGCGAGCACTTCCTGGCTCACCACCGTGGGCGAACCCTTCGCGTAAGGCAGGGCGTGGGTCCAGCGCGCCAGCATCGTGGTGCCCACCAGCAGGAACGCCAAGACGCTCGCCATGACGACCATGACAATCCGCGCGTTGCGGGCTTCAGGCTTACGGAAACTCGACACGCCGTCGGAGATCGCCTCGAGGCCCGTGAGCGACGAACCGCCGTTGGCGTACGCGCGCAGCAACGTCAAGAAGGCCACGCCCATTAAGAACCCGTGACCCGGGGTGCCCAGACGGTGATCGACGAGCACACTCACGGGGGGCTGAGCCAGCTGGTGCAGGCTGCCACTGAAGAACTTGACCGTCCCGACGATGATGGTCGTGCTCATCATGGCGATGAAGAAATAGGTGGGGAACGCGAAGAAGGCCCCGGCTTCTTTCACTCCCCGCAAGTTCATATAAATAAGGAGGACGACCACCGCGACGGTGATGGGAACCGTGTAGGGGTAGAGGCTCGGCACCGCTGATGTCAGGGCCGCCGTGCCGGCGCTGCACTGGACCGCCACCGTCACGATGTAGTCAATGAGTAGGGCGACGGCCGTCACCGAGGCGATGCGAGGCCCGAGGTTGTCGCGTACGACGATGTAGGAGCCGCCGAGCACGTTGTAAAAACCGATGACGTCCAGATACGACAACGTGACGAGCATGAGCACGCCGAGGATGACGAACATGATCGGCACCAACAGCGAGAAGGCCGCCAGACCGATAAAGGGTGTGAGCTGAGTGAGAATCTGCTCGGCACCGTAGGCCGAAGACGAGATGCAGTCCGGCGAGAGAACGCCCAGGGCGACCGGCTTCGAGATTCGCTCGGCCGCAAGTTGTTCGGACACGAAGGGCCGACCCAGCACCATTCGCTTGAAGCGATAACCCAGTGATTCGGGGTAGACGTTCGCCACGTTGGCGTGGGACGTCATGACCGGTTGCGACGCGGCTAACTGCTTATCGGCATCGGACACGGGTGTCAGTCTAGGTTCGGCCCCGCATTCTTCCCAGTGTGTGTGGGCAAGACTTGAGCGACACGCGCATCTGTGGTGAGATGGGGGTCGTGCATGTCGTGGTGGTCGGGTGTGGCCGAGTCGGATCCGAACTGGCCATCCAACTATCCGATGAGGGACACGAAGTTGTCATCATCGACCGCAACCCCGATTCGTTCCGGCGACTCGTTCGTTTTCACGGACGCCAGATAACGGGATCGGGCTTCGACCGCGAGACTCTTCGCACGGCCGAAGCATCGCGGGCCGACGCCCTGGCGGCGGTGACGAGCGGCGACAACACCAACATCCTCTGCGCCCGTATCGCCCGGGACCACTTCAACATCAAGAACGTGGTCGCCCGTATCTACGATCCCAATCGGGCCTTCATCTACCAGAAGCTGGGCATCCCCACGGTGGCCACCTCGTCATGGACGACCACCCAGGTCAAGCGCTGGATGGCCCCCTCGGCCACCCCACCCGAGTGGGTCTCCTCAGTGGGTGGCCTCCAACTCGTGGAACGAGTGGTCCCCGACCACCTCGCCGGAAAGCCTTTGTCGGGATTCGCCGCCTCGGCCAACGTGAGACTCGTGGGGCTGATTCGTGGCGGCCTCGGTCGACTCGACGTCGAGAATCTCTTCGCCCAAGAAGACGACATTCTCGAGTTCCTCGTGAGCGCCGACGGTCTCGACGAACTCAACGAATTCCTCGGAGGGAAGGCCTGATGCGCGTCGTCATCGCCGGAGGCGGCTCCGTGGGTACGTCCATCGCTCTGGACCTCGCTGACCGCGGCCACGACATCACCCTGCTCGAGCAGGTGACCGCCACGGCCGAACGTCTGCGCACACAGTTGCCGGGCGTTCAGGTCATCGCCGCCGACGCGTGCGAATTCTCCACCCTCGCCTCAGTGGATCTGCGCAGCGCCGACGTGGTGATTGCCGCGACGGGTGACGATGAGGACAACCTGGTTGTCAGCTGGCTCTCAAAGCAGGAGTTCGGCGTGCCGCGCGTCATCGCTCGCATCAACAACGCCCGCAACTCGTGGCTCTTCAACGCCAATTGGGGTGTGGATGTTTCGGTCTCCACTCCGGCTCTCATCACTTCGCTGGTGGATGAGGCCGTCGAGGTCGGATCCATTGTGAATCTCCTCGACCTGGCCAACGGCAAGATGCGCCTGATTGAAGTCACGCTCGCCGGAGACTCCCCCGCCGTCACGTCGCAAAAGACACTGGACGAATTGCGCCTGCCCGATTCCCTGCGGGTGGTCGCCGTGGTGCGGGCCGACCAGCCGCTGCACCCCACGCCCACGATGCACTTCCTCGAGCACGACCACGTCGTGATTCTCGCCCGCGAGGACGCTGGCGACGAGTGCGCCGCCGCCTTCATTGGCTGAACCCGCCGCCGCGCCGGGCCAGCCGTAGCATGAGGCCATGAGGGCCGCCTTCTTCGATCTCGATAAGACCCTCATCGCCAAATCGTCGCTGGTCGCTTTCGGCCCCGAATTCCACGCCCGGGGCCTCATCAACAAACGCGTCGCGCTCACCATCGTCCTCAACAACCTGCTCTTCCAACGCTTCGGGGCCGACGAGGAGAAGTTGGCGAAAATCCGTGAATCGACCCTGAAAATCACCAAGGGCTGGGATCACCTCGAGGTCAAGAAGATTGTGGCCGAGACCATCAACGACATCGTGGAGCCGCTGATCTACCGCGAAGCCCTCGATCTAATCGATTTTCATCTCGGATGTGGCGATGAAGTGTGGCTGGTCTCCATGTCACCCTCCGAAGTCG
This sequence comes from uncultured bacterium, assembly GCA_963978125.1. Classification (GTDB taxonomy): domain Bacteria; phylum Actinomycetota; class Acidimicrobiia; order Acidimicrobiales; family RAAP-2; genus RAAP-2. The sequence continues at coordinate 9,215 of CAXBRI010000027.1, forward strand.
TCGAACCTTTCGCCGAGTTGCTCGGACTCACTGGCGCCGTGGCATCTCGAGCCCGCATCGATGCCGAAGGGCGGTTCACGGGTGAACTCGAGTACTTCAACAACGGAGCGAACAAGGCCGAATCCATTCGTGCACTCGCCGCCGAACGGGGCATCGACCTTGCCGACTCCTTCGCGTACTCCGACTCGGAGACGGACGTACCCATGCTTCGGGCCGTGGGACACCCCTTCGCAGTGAACCCCGATCGCACGCTGGCCAAAATCGCCCACGACGAGTCGTGGCCGGTGCTGAGTTTCACTCACCCCGTGACGGCGAGGCGCCGTCGCTCGCACACGCCGTTCCTCGTCTCGGCTCTCGCCCTCGCCGCCTTGACCGTCTTGAACGGCCGGCGGCGCAAGGCTTAGAGCATCAAGAGGTCGCGGGCCCCGGTGTCCGAGGAGGGGTGACGAAGCTTGCTCATGGCACGCGCTTCGATCTGACGAATGCGCTCACGAGTCAGGTTCATCTCGGCACCCACTTCTTCGAGGGTACGCATCTCACCCGTTCCCCCGAGTCCGTAGCGCTTGAGGATGATCGAACGCTCACGGTCGTCGAGCACCGACAGCAATTGCGCGACGGCCTCGGGCATCATCGCCTGAGCGGCCACGTCGAAGGGTGACTCGGCCGAGCGGTCCTCGACCACGTCACCGAGTTCGGCGTCGCCGTCCTCGCGCAGCGGTTCGGACAGCGAGATGGGCTCGGAGCGGAAGCGCAGCGCTTCGGTGATCTTGTCCTCGGGCATTTCGCACTCTTCGCAGAGTTCGCGGATGGTTGGCGCACGGCCGAACTTCAGCTCGAGGCGTGACACGGCCTTTTGCACGCGGGCCAGCGTGTCACCGGCGTGCACGGGGAGACGGATGGTGCGACCCGTGTTGGCGATGCCGCGGGTGATGGCCTGACGGATCCACCAGGTGGCGTACGTCGAGAACTTGAAACCCTTGCGCCAGTCGAATTTCTCGACGGCGTGCATCAGACCGAGGTTGCCCTCCTGGATC
>CAXBRI010000028.1:0-10246 GCA_963978125.1 uncultured bacterium
TTTTTTTCAAGCAGAAGACGGCATACGAGATAAGGCCACGTGACTGGAGTTCAGACGTGTGCTCTTCCGATCTGTGCGATCGATCTCCACCCGGTTGGCCACGAGCGCCGCCGCGAGTCCGAGGGTCAGCACCGGAAGCGCAAATCGGGCCACGCCCAGGGCGCTGGCTAAACCGGCACTCAGCGCACGACCCACCGGTCCTAATGCCCCGCCCAGCGACAACGCGAAAAAGGCGCCCACCACGAAGAGGGCGACTATCCAGAGATCTCGCCGGTGGCGGTGCCAGATCGACCCCTCGACGGGGCGCGCCGAGGAGGCTTTGGCGGCCGGCTTTTTCGGCTTGGATTTCGCGGAGCGGGCGTTGGCCACGACATTCCAGCGTAGTGAGCCGGTGTGTCAAAACGGGGGCAAACCGTAGGCTGACGCGGTGCCACACGAGTCCTCCCTCGACCTTGCTTCGCGCCTCGGCGTCCACGCCATCGACGCCGCCGTGGTGGCCGTTGATGCCCTGAGCCCAGCGTTAGTGGCTGTCGAACTTCGCGCGCCCGCCGAACTTGCGGGCGTGCCCGGCAACGACGTCATGGTGCGAGTGCCCGACGAGAGTGGTGAATACGTTCGTCGCCGCTACAGCGTGCGTTCCGTCGACGCCACCCGCGGAACCATCACACTGTGGATCGCCGTGGGCCATGACGGCCCCGGCTCGCGCTGGGCCCGCACCACCACACCCGGCGACGTGGTCGACCTCGTGGGCCCGCGCGGGAAAATCGGCCTCGACCCGATGGCCGACTGGCATCTGTTCGCCGGAGACGTCACGGCGCTCGGGTCGTTCTACCGACTCGCGTCGAGCATCGAGGTACCGGGCCGGGCCATCTTCCTCATCGAGGTCGATCACATGGATGACGCGGTCACCACTTCGTTTGACGAGGGGCTGGGCGTGACCGGCATCTTCGTGGAGCGTCAGGGCCGAGCGGGGAACGATCCGGCGGGACTCCTCACCGCCCTCGCCGCATTTGCGACGCCCCCGGACGAGGGGCACGCGTATCTTTTCGGGGAGTTCGCTGTCACGATGACCCTTCGCAAGGCCCTGTTGGACCGGGGCCTTACCGCCGAGCAGATTGACCGCAAGGCGTTCTGGCGCATGGGCCGGATGAACGCCGCACACGGCGAACCCGACAAGGGCGACTAGAGAACCGTCACCGCCACGAGGAGCACCGGTTGCCGGCGATAGCGGCCGCCGAGCAGTCGTCCGGCCGCGCGCTGGGCCACCTTGTTCAGACGCTCCTCCGCGGTCTCTCCCTCCGACAGGGCTTCGGTGAGGGCGTCGCGCACCGAAGCCTGCAGGTGCTCACGAATCTGCTCCCCCGTGGGTCCGTCGAACCACCCGCGAGTCACCACTCGAACGGGTGACACGAAGGTGCCGGTGGCGGCGACCAGCGCGGCGCTGATCTGCACCACGCCGAACTCGGCGAGCATGCGACGTTCGTCGAGGGGCGTTTCATCGAGGTCGCCGTCGCCCCCCGCCACGTAGTGCAGCCCGGCGGGCACCGAACCCGCACGGCGAAGTCCCCGGTCGGAGAGCTCCACCTGGTCGCCGTCTTCACAGATCAACACGGCCTCTTCGTCGATGCCCATGGAGACCGCCAACTTGGCGTGATGCACGAGGTGCCGGTACTCGCCGTGAATCGGCACGAACGTGCGCGGCCGAATCAGCTGGTGGAAGGTCCGTAGTTCCCCCTGGCGGCCGTGGCCCGACGCGTGCACCCGCTCGTGCTGCGAGTGAATCACCTCGGCACCGATGCGATGCAGGTCGTCGATAACGCGGCCCACGGACCACTCATTACCGGGAATGGGGTGCGAGCTCAGAATGACCGTGTCGGACGGGGTGACACTGAGATCGCGACTGTCACCGCGGGACAGCCGCGCAAGCGCCGACAGGGGCTCACCCTGGCTACCCGTGCAGATGACCACAACCTCGCCGGGTTGATACCACGACAGGTTGGCCGGGTCCACGAAGTCGGCCGCGTCCACGTGCAACAGGTGCAACGAACGGGCCAACTTGACGTTCGCCTCCATCGAACGGCCCACGAGGGCCACCTTGCGACCCTGCTCCACCGCGATATCAATGATCTGTTGGATGCGATGAATGTGGCTGGCGAAGCAGGCTACGAGAATCCGTCGGTCGGGGCGTTCGAGAAAGAGGCGTCGCAGGGTCACGCCGACCGACTTCTCCGACTCCGTGAATCCGGGCTCTTCGGCGTTGGTCGATTCGCACAGCAATAGCGACACACCCTCATCGCCGAGAGCGGCCAAACGCGCGACGTCGGTTCGGCGCCCGTCGACCGGAGTCAGGTCGAGTTTGAAGTCTCCCGAGTGCACCACCAACCCGGCCTTGGTTCGAATCGCCAGCGCGTGGGCGTGGGGCACGGAATGGGTCACCGGAACGAACTCGAATTCGAAAGGCCCGATGCGGCGACGCTCGCCGTCGGCCACTTCGATGTACTCGACCTGACTGATTCCCTTCGCCTCACGCAGCCGGTGACGGGCGAAACCCAAGGTGAGGGCCGCGCCGTACACGGGCACGGGCACGTCACGCAGAAGGTAAGACAGCGCGCCGGTGTGGTCCTCGTGGCCGTGAGTCAGCACGATGCCGTCCACGCGGTCACGACGTTCAATCAGCCAACGAAAATCAGGCAGGATGAGGTCCACGCCGTACATGGAGGGCTCGGGGAACATCAGGCCTGCGTCGACCACGACGATGCGACCGTCTTGCTCGAGGGCGAGGCAGTTTCGACCGATCTCGCCGAGCCCGCCGAGGAAGGTGATGCGAACGGGACTACTCACGCGAGGCGGTCAATTCGGCCACAATCTGAGCCGCCCGTCCGTCCAGAACGTCGTCGCTCGGAGCGTGGGGCAGTCGGCACTGGCCCACCGCGAGTCCCAGGTGACGCAACACGGCCTTGCTCGGCATCGGGTTGGGGTATTCCTCGGTTCCTTCGAAGGTGCACGAAGGAGCCAGGCGGGCATTCAGCGCCTGCGCGACCTCATGGTTCCCCGCTTCGAAGGCCTCGATCATCGCTCGGAATTCGGGGGCGGCCCAGTGACCGGCCACCGAGACGACCCCCACCCCACCAATCGCGAGGAAGTCGAGCGTGAGCGAATCGTCACCGCTGTAAAGGTCGAAACTGGCGCCGAGTTCGGCCTTCAGCGTGGCGGCACCGGCCAAATCGGCGGAGGCATCTTTCAGCGCGACCACATTGGTGTGCCGACGAACCAACTCCATCGTGGTGGCTCCGGCGATTTTGCGACCGGTGCGCGACGGAATGTCATAGAGCATGACGGGAAGGTCGGTCGCCTCGGCCACCGCACCGAGGTGTCCGGCAATACCTGTCTGGTTCGGACGGGCGTAGGCCGGAGTAGTCGCCAAGATGCCCGCCACGCCGGTCTGGGCGGCCCGTCGGGTCAGTGCCACCGATGCGGCCGTGTCAGCCGACGTGGAGCCCGCGAGAACGGGAACGCTGACGGCTTCGACGACGCAGGCGAAGAGGTCGAGTTTTTCCGAATCGCTCAACGAGGTGCCCTCCCCCGTCGAACCGGCGACCACGAGACCCTCATTTCCCTGGTTCACCAGAAAACGAGCCACGTCACGTGCGGCGTCGAGATTCAGTGCGCCAGACTCGTCGAAAGGCGTGACCATCGCCGTGATGAGGCGACCAAAACGAGGGGCCACGCTCACGCCCCGCCGAGGAGTGAATCGATACCCACCCGCAGGCCTGGTTCGCCACTCACCGCGCGCACCGCCAGGGCCACGCCGGGCACGAAGCTCGTCCGGTCGTACGAATCGTGTCGAATGCTCAGCCCCTCACCGGGCCCGCCGAAGAGAACTTCCTGATGGGCCGTGAGCCCGGGAAGACGAACCGAGTGCACCCGAACCCCGTCCACCACGTCGGCACCACGCGCACCGTCAAGGGTGAGTTTCTCGGTCGGATCGGCCACCGGACCGCGGCGGGCGCTCGCGATGGCGCGGGCCGTGGCGATGGAGGTTCCCGAGGGTGCATCGACCTTGCGGTCGTGGTGGAGTTCGATGATTTCCACCGAGGGGAAGAACGGCGCGGCCATCTGAGCGAAACGTTCGGCGAGAACCGCACCCAGGGAGAAGTTCGCGGCCATCACCACGCCGGTCCGCGTGGCGGCCTCTCGAACGGCCGCCATCTCGGCATCACCCATACCGGTCGTGCCGATAACCAGGCCTTTGCCGTGAGTGGCGCACCAGTTAGCCGAACGGACGACCCCCGCCGGGGCCGAGAAGTCCACGACCACGTCGAGCGTGGCGGGATCGAGATCATCAATGACCCGAGCGACGAGTGCACCGCCCGCGTACTCGGGGTCGTTCACGTCGACGAGGGCCACGACCGACAGGTCCTCGAGCGCACCGAGCCCGCGGGCCATGGCCTGGCCCATTCGGCCGGCACCTCCCACGATGGCCACGCGATGCACGAAATAAACCCTACCGGTTGATGCGACGGCGCTTGGTGAGGTCGGCCCACCACACCGCGAGAAGGGCCACGCTGCACGCCACCGACAGCGAGAGTCCCAGCACGATGTAGGGAGCGTGGTAATGAAAGTGAACAGTCCACGTCCCCGCTGGCACACTCACGGCCTGAATGAGTCCGTGACGGCGAACCGGTAGTGGTCGCACCTCACCGGTGAGGTCGTTGACGGCCGTCGCCCGCCAACCGGGTAGCCACGCCGTCGCGCGCATCAGGGTTGAGTTCCCGCCGTGAGAGACCATGGTGACCCACGAGTCACCCCACGAACCCTGGCGAACGTGGGTGACGGTTCCCGAGCCGGGGTGAGCGACCCACTGCGCCGGACGCACGTGGCGCGCCCAGAAGACGGTCACGTCACCCGATTCCGTGCGGGGCACCCAGTTGCCGTTATCAACGACCTGCTGGAACTGGGTGTCGAGCAGATACTTCGTCGAAGTGGCCGCATCCGTCACGTACGCCGAGGTCACGGTCTCTCCGCCGGGTGCGAGGAACTCCACTCCCCACGCGCGTCGTGGGTGAGCCAAAGAGAAGACCCGACTGTGTGTCGGCTGGTCGGGATTGGCGACGCCCGCCACGGCCGGCCCGACGGGCCGGCCGTGGGCGTCGAGCAACCGGACCGTCATCGGCCCGCGAACCACGATCGCCGTTCGGGGCCCGGCGGCTTCCACCGACGACACCAAGATCGATCGACCGAAGTAGCGGACGGTGGAAGTCTGTTCACGCGCGGGGGTACACCAGACGGCCCGCCGTGACTCCACCGACACCGGCACGCTCAGGGTCTTCCACCCCAGCGCCAAAGTCCCGAGACGCAGTTGATCGAACTCACCGCGTGCCGCCGCGCATGCGTTGAGCGAAAACAACGTGTGTGTCTGGGTCACCGCGTTGTACCGGTTGTCGATGAGTGACCCGTAACCCTGGACGCTGGGCAGTCGGGTGAACACGTTGAGGTTGGCGCCTCCCCACTGTGCGAACAAGAGGTTGGACGCGCCGGTGGCGTCCACGAGGGCCGTGCGACCGTGGTCACCGAGCACGGACACCACGGCGGTTCGTGACGGTTCGACCACCGAGGTGGACGGCGTGAAGCCCGTCGAATTGAATCCGATGAATGTCACGAGATCGAGAACGATGAGCGCCGTCACCGTCGCCACGCGTCGTCGGGGCCGCCGCAGAATCACCACGACGAGGAGCAGCGCCAGCGCCGCTTGGCACAGGGCTGACCCCACCAGTCCACGGGCTTGCGGCGAGTTATCCATCGCTCCGAGGAACCGCGCGATGGGCTCACCGGCCACCGCGACCGATCCCGCAAAAACCACCGTGATAATCGCCGGGCTAACCGTCACCCACGTACGCCAGCCGCGCAGGGTCGCCGCCCGGTCATCGTCCGTGGCCCACGCGTCAAGCCACTTCGCGAGCAGCACGCACGCCGCGAGCGCCACCAGCACGGCGTTACGACTCTGCAGCCGGGTGTTGCCGAAAAGTGGAATGAGGTGGAAGAGATGTCCGGTGGGCAGGAACGAACCCCATGTCGCAAAGAGTCCTACCATGATGACCGCGAGGTAGGGCACGTAGCCGCGGTCGCCATCAACCCAGCCCCCGCGCCGACGGCGAACCACGAAGGCGGCCACGGCCACCAGCGCCGCGATGGTCGTGTAGATGGTGACCTCGGGCAGGTTGTACTTCGCGAAGAAATGGGGTTGACCCCAGCTGCCGCTGCCACCCACCACATCCTGGAGGAACCACATCGAGGACCACCGCACCGCCAGTGAACCCGAACCGAAGAACCAGTACGAGATGGCGTGACGCTGGGTGATGCCGATGTAGCTCCACGCCGGTAACAACTGGGCCGCCGCCTCACCGGCCCCCCAGACAACGCCACCACCGACGCTCGCGGCAAATCCCAGACGGTCGCGCCACCGTCGGGGCTGGTCCGGTCCCGTGACCCATATCAGTGCCGGCACCATCACCAGGGTGAGTAGTTCCACCTCGGCGATCGCCCGGGGTTCGCCGGTGAGAAAGGCCAGGCCCCAGAGGCCCGCCACGCCGACCACGCCCGGTACGAAGGACCAGAGACGCTCGCGCCCAGCCCGCTGCGATTCGAGTTGCCAGGCCCGACCCAATGACTGCAGCGCGATGACGAGCCACGGCAGAAGGGCGTATCCCTGGATGACGCCGAGGTGAACCAACTGGCCGACCATGGGGCCGCCCCAGGCGTAGACGAGGGCACCCACCAGTGACGAACGCGACGAGATGCCGTGTCGACGGGCCAGCGCGAAGAGTCCCGCTCCGGCCGCGGCGTACACCGCGGCGAGATTGAGTACCCAGGCGACCAGCGGTGGCAACACGACGAACAAGAAGGTGAGGGGGAAGAGGGCCCCCGCGTTCATGCCACCCAGTAGCGGAGCCCCCGAGTTGGTCAGGGGGTTGAACAGGGGAAGGTGTCCCCCGCGCAGCTGCTGGCCCACCAGCACCCGGAGCGGGAAGTTCTGGAGAAGATTGTCGGCCACCACCGCCGGCGATCCCCACAGCGCCGGCACGGTGAAGACGATGAGCGGCAGAACGGACAACAGGGCCAAGGCCCACCGATCGGCGCGATCGAGGGGACGCCACCACGCCACGCGGGCCGATGGGGTGATCGCAGGCATCGCGACCACGCTAGTGAGAAGCGGGGCGCCGACCGGTGAGCCGGCGCCCCCCTCTCATCAACTAACGGCGACGACCGCGGTTCGATCCGCCGCCACGGCGTCCGCCGTCGTCGGACCGGCCGCCCTGACGCGGGCCGAGGTCACCGAGGTCACCCTCGAGCTCGGCGGCGAAAGCGTCCTCGAAGGAACTGCCGCGCGGGCGCTGACCTTCGCGACTCTCGCCACGGGGACGCTCGCTGCGCTCACGGCGCTCACTGCGCTCTTCGACCTCGACTTCGGGGAAGTCACCCACCAGGGAGAGCGACACCTTGCCCTGCGGGTCGATGTCGTCCACGCGCACTTCGACGGCCTGACCCAGTTCGAGAACGTCCTCGACCTGGTTCACGCGCTTGCCGTCGTTCAACACGGCGAGCTTCGAAATGTGGAGCAGACCGTCGCGACCGGGCAGGATGCTCACGAAGGCACCGAACTTGGCGAGATTCACCACGCGACCCTGGTACACGGCGCCGACTTCGGCCGTGGGCGGGTCGAGAATGAGGGCGATGCGGCGACGGGCCTCTTCGACCGCGCGGCCGTCCTTGGCTCCGATGGTGACCGTGCCCACCACACCGTCGTCGTCGACGGCGATGTCGGCACCGGTCTCCTGCTGCAGGGTGTTGATGACCTTGCCCTTGGGTCCGATGACCTCACCGATCTTGTCGATCGGAATCTCGAGCGAGATGATCTTCGGCGCCACGGCCGCCACCGATTCGCGCGGTGCGGGGATGGCCGCTTCGATCACGTCGAGGATCGCGAGACGGGCCTCCTTGGCCTGGTGCAGTGCCTGGGCCAGAACGTCGGCCGGCAGACCGTCAATCTTCGTATCGAGTTGCAGGGCCGTGACGGCGTCCTTCGTACCCGCGACCTTGAAGTCCATGTCACCGAAGGCGTCTTCGGCGCCGAGGATGTCGGTCAGGGTGACGTACTTGCCCTCTTCGTAGACGAGGCCCATGGCGATACCGGCGACGGGAGCCTTGATTGGCACACCGGCGGCCATCAACGACAGCGTCGAACCGCACACCGAGGCCATCGAGGTCGAACCGTTGGAGGCCATGACGTCACTCACCACGCGCAGCGTGTAGGCGAAGTCCTCTTCCGAGGGCAGGACGGGGATGAGCGCGCGCTCGGCCAGCATGCCGTGACCCACTTCGCGGCGCTTGGGGGCACCCACGCGGCCGGTCTCACCAGTCGAGTACGGCGGGAAGTTGTAGTGGTGCATGTAGCGGCGGAACTCGTCGGGCGTGATCGAGTCGAGGGTCTGACGCATGCGGGGCATACCCAAGGTCGTCACGTTGATCACCTGGGTCTCGCCGCGCTGAAACAGCGCCGAACCGTGCGTCATCGGGAACAGGTCGACCTCGGCGCTGAGCGGACGGATGTCGGCCGTGCCACGTCCGTCGATGCGCTGGCCCTGCTCGACGATGCGGCGACGCACGATCTTCTTGGTCAGCGACTTCACGGCCGCCTTGATCTCGGCGGTGCGGTCCGGGAACTCGCCGGTCAACTGCTCCACAATCGAGGCCGTCGCCGCGTCGAGAGCGGCGGCGCGCTCGGACTTCGAGGTGAAGTCGTTGGCCTGCTCGAGGGCCTCCTGGCCCACGGCGACCACGCGCTGGAACACGTCGTCGGCGTACTCGGAGAAGGTGTTGAACGTGATCGCCTGGATGGGGCCGCGGGCGGCCTCGTAGGAGCGAACCAACTCACGCTGGAGGTTGATCGACTCGCGGATCCAGAGCTTGGAGGCCTCGAGGCCCTGGGCCAGCACCTCTTCGGAGACCTTCGGCGCGCCGTCGGCGTACTTCTCGAAGGAGCCCTCGGTGCCACCGGCCTCGACCATCATGATGGCGATGTCGGACTCAACCGAGGTCGTCAACGCACGGCCGGCCACGACGAGCTCGAAGACCGACTCGTCACCCTGCTGGTAGCTGGGATGGGCAATCCACTCTCCGTCGGTGGTGTAGGCCATGCGCACGGCGCCGATGGGGCCGTCGAAGGGGATGCCCGAGAGCATCAACGCGGCCGAGGCGGCATTGATGGCCAGGATGTCGTGGGGGTTGACCTGGTCGGCCGAGAACACGGTGCCCACCACCTGGACTTCGTTACGGAAGCCCTTGGGGAATGAGGGGCGCAGTGGTCGGTCAATCAGACGGCAGATGAGAATCGCCTGGTCCGAGATCTTGCCCTCGCGGCGGAAGTAGGCGCCGGGGATCTTGCCCGCGGCGTACATGCGCTCTTCGATGTCCACCGTCAAGGGGAAGAAGTCCGTGCCCTCGCGCACGCTGCGCTGGGCGCAGACGGTCATCTGCAGCATGGTGTCACCGATGCGGGCCATCACGGCTCCGTCGGCGAGTTGGGCCAGTTTGCCGGCCTCGAACGTCAGTTCAAGGTCCGTGCCCGTGAGCGGGCTCGACACGCGAATCGCGTCAGTCATGATTGTCTCCTAATGGGTTACGGACGCCCCCTTCGGATCCCAGTAGACAAACGCCATCCTCGGACGACGATCCTCCACTGGCCCCGAACGTGAGGGCAGTCACCGAACCGGCGGCGCCGGTCCGTTCAATCTCGGTTAGCGACGAATACCGAGACGACCAATCAAGGCGCGGTACCGCTCGACGTCATGGAACAAAACGTGCGCGACTGGATGGCTCGCAAGGCGAGCGAGAAGAGATAAGCGGTCAGCGCGTAAACCGTGCGAACCATGCGAGCACACGATCGTCACGGTCTACACCGTTGAAGATTACGCCGTGGCTGTCGCCGTCATAGATCACGAGCTCGTAAGTCTTACGCAAAGATTGCATACGCGCGACGAAGGGTAGCGTTTGCGTCGCGACCGACACGAGCGGGTCGCCACTACCCTGCAACATCAACACGGGCGCATCGATTTTTTCGGCGAAGGTGACGGCCGAGCGTTGCGCGCGAGCTGCGGCGACATCGCCCTCCATACGCGCGAACGAGCGGTCGAAAGCAGTCGTTCGAAAATCGGCTGGCAAGCCGACTAGCGCCACGGCGTTGAAACCC
>CAXBRI010000029.1:0-10220 GCA_963978125.1 uncultured bacterium
AAACGTCACCGACCGGCGGGGCGTGATCGGCGACGTGCACGCTCACGTGCTCGTGTACTGGCCACCCCTCGACCCGGCCCACCCTTTCCAGCGCCGCCTGGAGCAAATCCGCGCCGGACGCAAGCAGCGCAACATCGACCTGCTCGAGGTTCTCCACGGCGCCGGGTTCACCGACATCACCTTCGAGGACCTGGTCGCCGAAGCCAAGGGCACCGACAACATTGGCAAACCCCACATCGCGAAATTGATGGTCGAGCGTCACCCCGACCTCGTTCACGGCGCCACCCACGACTACTACCAACCCATTTATGACGACTTCATCGGCGACCAGGGTCTCTACTACATCGCCCGCGAGACACCACCTCTGGACGAGATGATCGCGTTGCTACGGGCACACCCCGTCGAGGGCGGCCGGCCCCTGATTGTCATCGCCCACCCTCTGCGCAACTACTTCGGAGACGCGAGCCAGGGTCACGTCGAACAGCACCTCGGCGCTCTGTTGGCCCGGTTCAAGGATCGGGGCGTGGACGGTATCGAGGGTTACTACGGCGGATTCGACGAGGACATGCGTCGCTTCGTCGTTCAGACCACCAAGGACACGGGGCTGCTCGTCACCGGAGGATCCGACTTCCACGGCACGGTCAAGCCCGGCGTCAAAATTGCCCACGGGGCGCACGGCGTGCGTGTGCCCGACGAAGTGCTCGAGGCCATGAAAGCGGCGCGCTAGTCGACGAGCTGCAGGGCGCGCTCGAGTGCGCCACCGCGACGGTCGGCGAGTAGCGCCACGCTCACGCGCACGAGGTCGGCGATAACAACTTCCTCGCCTCCCGCGGTCCCCAGCGCCGTCACCGGCACTCCGGCGTGCGCCGCGCGCGCCGCGAAGGCCTGAGGATCCGAGGTGGCCACCACGAACCGGCCCGGGAACTCGCTGAAGAGCTCGGCGGCCTCGGTCGCTTCACCCATCGACACGCCGACTCCCGCGGCCACGGCCATGCTCGCGAGCGCCACTCCCAATCCCCCGGCGGCCACGTCGTGCACCGCCGTGAGGTCAGAGGTTTGGCCGGCACACACGGCGGCTACTTCGCCGGCGACGAACGTGTTCACCGAGCGCAGTCGTTGACCATCGAAACCGGGTAGGCGCCCACCGCGCCGGCCGCGCTGGGAAGCCCATCGGGACCCTCCGAGGGGAAAGGCTTGTTCGCCAATGGCGTGGCGGTGGCCCACGAGGAAGACGGTGTCCCCCGTACGCCACGCCCACCCGGGGGGCGGCGCGAGCAGTGAGTCGACGAGACCCACAACTCCGACCACGGGGGTCGGGTCGATGTCGCGGCCCCCACTCTCGTTGTAGAGCGAGACGTTGCCACCAATCACCGGCAGACCAAACGCTTCGCAGGCCTCCGACATCCCGTCCACGGCTTCGGACAGTTGCCACATGACCTCGGGGTGTTCAGGGTTGCCGAAGTTGAGGCAGTTGACCACGGCCTGAGGGGTCGCACCGACACAGGCCAGGTTGGCTACCGACTCGGCCACGGTCAGTGCCGTGCCCGTTCGCGGATCGAGTGCGCACCACCGCGGATTCGAGTCCGTCGACAGGGCGAAGCCCCTCTGCGACGCCGGGAGTCCCGGCCCCGCCAAGCGCAACAGCGCCGCGTCGCGGCCCGGGCCGACGACGGTGTTGAGGAACAGCTGCGAGTCGTACTGCCGATAGACCCAGGCGGGGTCCATGAGCAGCGACACGAGGTCCTCGGTCGCCGTCAGTGGGTCAGCCTCATCGGAGGGGTCATCGTCGCGCACCGCGTCGAGGTCGACCGGACGAGCCAGGGGCCGTTGGTAGAGCGGGGCTTCATCGGCAAGAGACTTGGCCGGCACTTCGGCCAGAATTGGACCGTCGAAGCCCTCACGAACTCGCAGGTACCCGATGGTCCGTCCGTCGGGGGTGACGTCGGGGGTGACGACTTTGCCCACCACGGTGGCGCGAACCTCCCACCGGTCGCACAGAGCCTTCACGGCCTCCCAATTGTCGGGCGTGATGATGGCCAGCATCCGTTCCTGGCTCTCGGAAGTCATGATTTCGTAGGGGGCCATGCCCGTTTCACGCAAGGGGATCGCCGTGACGTCGACGTCCATGCCGACACCGCCGCGCGCAGCCGTCTCGCTTGTCGCGCACACGATGCCCGCCCCGCCGAGGTCTTGAATACCCACCACGTAGCCCGCATCCAGCAGGGCGAGGCAGGCTTCAATCAGGCGCTTCTCTTCGTACGGATCGCCCACCTGCACGCTGGGCCGCTTAGCCTCATCCAACGAGGCCGCGCCCTCTTCGCCCGAAAAGCCAGCCGACGCCAGCACCGACACGCCGCCGATGCCGTCGCGCCCCGTGCGTGATCCGAGCAACACGGCCAGGTTCCCTGGACCCGATGCCCGACCCAGCACCAGGCGCTCCACGGGTAAAGCCCCAGCGCACAGAACGTTCACCAGCGGATTACTCGCGTAGCAGGAGTCGAAGGTCAACTCGCCACCAATGGTGGGTACCCCAACCGAGTTGCCGTACCCCGAGATGCCCGCGACCACACCTTCGAGAAGCCAGCGGTTACGGGCGTCGTCGAGTTCGCCGAAGAAGAGCGGGTCCATCACGCACAGCGGACGCGCACCCATGGTGAACACGTCACGAAGAATTCCACCCACTCCGGTCGCCGCCCCCTGGTAGGGCTCGATCGCCGACGGGTGATTGTGACTCTCGATGCGAAGTGCCAACGCAATACCGTCGCCCGCGTCGATAACGCCGGCGTTCTCACCCGGACCGACGAGCACGTGTGGGCCGGTCGTCGGCAGGCGCTTGAGGTGAATACGCGACGACTTGTACGAACAGTGCTCCGACCACATCACGCCGTAGAGGGCGAGTTCGAGGTGATTGGGTTCACGCCCCAACACGGCCGTGATGTCGGCCAGTTCCGAGTCGGTCAGGCCGAGTGCGCGGTGTAGAGGTTCACTCATCGCACGCCTCCCGCGGTGGTCGCCACACCGACGAAGCCGGCCAACAGCACCCGACCGTCGGCGCTACCCAGCAGCGTCGACATGGCGCGCTCGGGGTGGGGCATGAGACCCACCACGTTGCCCGCCTCGTTGCACACGCCGGCTACGTCACCGCGGGAACCGTTCGGGTTATCACGGTAGGTCAACACGATTTGATCGCGCTCCACGAGTTGATTCCACGTCGTGTCGTCACACGTGTAGTTACCCGAGAAGTGGTTGATAGGCACGCGCAACTGTTGGCCCACGGTCGCTTGACGCGTCAGCACCGACCTCGTCGAGTGCACCACCAACGTCGTCGGCTGACACAAGAACGTCAGCCCGCGGTTCTTCTGTAACGCACCAGGCACGAGTCCGGCCTCGGCCAATACTTGGAATCCGTTGCAGATGCCGAGGACGGGCCCACCCGCAGCGGCGAACTCGCTCACCGCGGGCATCACGGGCGAAAAACGGGCAATCGCACCGGGGCGAAGGTAGTCGCCGTGGGCGAAACCCCCGGGAAGTATGACCGCGTCGTAACCCGCCAGCGACGATTCCGAGTGCCACACGAACTCGGGCTTGGCCCCCAGTTCGTGCATGGCGTTCAGCGCGTCGTACTCGCAGTTCGAGCCCGGAAAGACGACGACCGCGACGCGCGCGCTCACGCCGAGGCCAGACGCGCCGTGGCGTCCTCAATCACGGGGTTCGACAACAGACGCTCGGCCAGGGACCGGGCCGTCGCGAGAGCCTCATCGGCGGACGACGCCTCAATGTCGAGGCGGAAGGATTTGCCGGCTCGCACGTTCGTGACGCCCTGGAAACCCAGGGCCGGCAGGGCCCGCTCGATGGTGGCGCCCTCGGGGTCGGCGATACCGGCCCGCAGGGTCACATCGACGACGACGGCGTGCTTCATGCGTCGCTACCGTACCAGCCACTCAACTTTTTCCCGCTCACACGCTCGTAACAGGCGATGTAACGAGCCGAGGTTTCAGCCACCACGTCCATCGGAACGGATGGAGGTGGTGGCGTGCGATTCCAGGGCTGGCCGGCCAGCCAATCACGGAAGGGCTGCTTATCGAACGAGGGTGGCGTTTCGCCCCGCACGATGCCCTCGGCCGGCCAAATGCGCGAGGAATCGGGCGTGATCACCTCGTCGCAGACCACAAGTTGTTCGTCGACCCAGCCGAGCTCGAACTTGGTGTCGGCCAGAACCAATCCCGCCGAGGCGAGGGCCTCCGAAGCCCGGGAAAAGAGGTCGAGACAGAGCTGGCGCGCGAAATCCAACGTCTCCTCACCCACGATGAGGGCGGCTTCGGCCTGAGAGATGTTGATGTCGTGGCCCTCATCGGCCTTGGTCGACGGCGTGAAACGGGGTTCCTCGAAGGCGTCGGTGAGTGCCATCCCGGCCGGGGCAGACTCCCCATGGACGGTGCCCCGGTCGTCGTACTCTTCCCACGCCTGTCCCGCCAGGCGGCCGCGCACGATGCACTCCAGGGGAATCATCTCGGCACGCCGCACCAGCATCGACCGCCCGTGCCACGCACGTTCTGACGCGAAACCGGGGACGTGGCGTTCAATGACATCGGGGTCGCACGACACCAGGCTCGAAGGAACGGTCATCCCACATTCGCGCAACCAGTAGTTGGTGAGCGCGGTGAGCACACGTCCTTTTTCCGGAATGGTCTCATTCATGACGACGTCGAAGGCACTCAGCCGGTCAGAGGCCACCATCAAGACGTGGTTGTCACCCGCGTCGTAGAGATCGCGGACCTTGCCGGAGTAGAGGTGGGCGAGCCCCGGGATCACGAGTCGAATCGAAGGGCGTCGACGAATCGTTCGCGATGAACGAGCAGCCGATCAACGTCGAACACCCGGGCCAACTCCTCGTTGGACAACGGAACGGACTCGTCCGACTCGATGACCGCGCGGAAATTCATCTCCTCTTCGATGGCTCGACGTGACGCCGCCTGCACCACCCGGTACGCATCGTCACGGGTCATGCCGTGGTCGACGAGCGCCAAAAGTACCGACTGCGAGAAGACGAGCCCCTTCGATCCGTTCACCAGATTGTCGAGGGCGCGCTCGGGGTGCAGCACCAACCCACTGGCCAGCTTCGTCGCTTGGCGAGTCATGTAGACGGTCAGCATCAACGCGTCGGGCAATACCACCCGCTCCACGCTTGAGTGCGAGATGTCACGCTCGTGCCATAACGCGACATCCTCGAGACCGGCCTGCAGGTAGCCGCGCAGCACGCGAGCCAAACCGCACAAGCGCTCGGAGGCGACGGGGTTGCGCTTGTGGGGCATCGCCGACGATCCCTTTTGACCGGCGGTGAAGGGCTCCTCCGCCTCGCCCACCTCGGAGCGGGCCAGGTGACGCACTTCGAGGGCGAACTGCTCGATGGCCGTGCCCAGCGAGGCGCAGGCGTAGAGGACTTCGGCGTGGCGATCACGAGCAATCACCTGAGTCGCCGGCACGGGCACGAGCCCGAGTGCCGCGCAGACCTTGGCTTCCACCGCCGGATCGATGTTCGAATAGGTGCCCACCGCGCCGGACAACTTGCCCACCGCAATGGCGGCCCGGGCCCGACGGGCTCGCTCAAGGTCACGATTGACCTGAAGCGCGAAGAGCGCGAACTTGGCCCCGTACGTAGTGGGTTCGGCGTGCATGCCGTGCGTGCGCCCGGTCACGGGAATATGGGCGCTCTCACGGGCGCGCGTGGCCAACGCGTCACGCAGCAACGTCGTTTCGGCGATCACCACGTCCATCGCCCGGGTCAGCACGGCGCACAGTGCCGTGTCGACGACGTCCGACGACGTGAGTCCGTAGTGAATCCACGCACCCTCGGGGGCACCAATTCGTGACTGAACCACGTCGACGAAGGCGGCCGTGTCGTGATTGGTCACCGCTTCTCGTTCAGCCACCGCTTCGACGAAGGCGGCGTCGACCACGGGTCGGCGCGCGCGCAGGGCCGCGGCGGCGTCGGCCGGCACCACGCCCAGTTCGGCGAGGGCCTCGGCGGCCAGAATCTCGACCTCGAGCATCGTGTCGAAACGGTTCTCGTCGCTGAACAGGACGGCGACGTCGGAGGGGGCGTAGCGGGGAATCATGATCCTCCTTGCGTCGTCGACGCCGCGATGTCACGGCGCCACACCCGTCCCTCAAAGGTTACGAGCGCAGCCGCCCGATAGGCGCGTTCACGGGCCTGCGCCACCGTGGGGGCGGTTCCGGTCACGGCGACCACCCGGCCTCCGTTGGTTTCGAAGCGCCCATCAGCCCGGCGGCGCGTTCCGGCGTGAAACACCGTGACGCCCTCGTGGGGCTCGATTAGTTGTCCGTCCGGGCCGAGACCCTCAATGAGGTCCCCCGACCGTGAACCCCCGGGGTACCCCGACGAGGCCAGGACCACTGTCACCGCTGCGTTCATCACGGCCGGGGCGGGTCCGAGGGCCCCGTGAGCGCAGCCAAGCAAGAGTTCGCCGAGACCCGGTCCGTACAGGGGGGCGAGCACCTCGGTTTCGGGATCGCCGAAGCGGACGTTGTATTCGAGCAGATACGGCCCACGCTCGGTCAGCATCAGGCCGGCGTAGAGGACACCACGAAAATCGATGCCCCGCCGACGAAGTTCGGTCACCGTGGGGTTGAAGAAGCGCTCGACGATGTCGTCAACGAAGCCGGCGGCGAGATTCATCGGCGCGTACGCCCCCATGCCACCGGTATTGGGGCCCGTGCCCCCGTCTCCCACCCGCTTGAAGTCCTGCGCTGCGACCAGCGGCACCACCTTCTCGCCGTCACACAGGGCCAGGAGCGAACACTCCACCCCCTCGAGACCTTCTTCGATCACGACCGTGGTACCGGCCTCGCCGAACGCATCACCGCTCAACTTGGCTGCGACGTCGGCCCGTGCCTCGTCGAGAGAAGTCGTGACGAGAACACCCTTTCCGGCGGCCAGTCCATCGGTCTTGACGACGAAGGGCGGGCGGGAGTCGGCCAAGTAGCGACCGGCCTCGTCCAAATCGGTGAAGATGCCGTACGCCGCGGTAGGTACTTCGGCTGCCTGGAGAAACTCCTTCAGGTAGGCCTTCGACCCTTCAAGTCGCGCCCCCTGAGATCCGGGGCCAACCACGGGAATTCCCCGGGCCCGCAATGAATCGGCCAGGCCGTTGACGAGAGGCGCTTCGGGCCCGATGACCACGAGGTCGGGTTGCAACTGCTCGGGCTTCTCATCGCTGCACGCAATTCCGTGAGCAGCGATGCCGGCGTTTCCTGGGGTCACCACGACGTCGAAGACGTCGCGCAGAGCATGGGCGATGGCGTGTTCGCGGGCACCCGCCCCCACGACGACGCAGCGCGTCACGAGGGGTTGACGAACTGTTCGCGACCCGGTCCGACGCCCACGGTGCGAATGGGCACGCCGGTGATGCGCTCGAGGAACGCCACGTAGTCGCGGGCCGCGCCGGGGAGTTCCTCCCAACGGGTACAGCCCGAGATGTCAGTGCGCCAACCCGGCAACGTTTCGTACACGGGGGTCACCTCGTGCAAGACTGACTGGTGGTACGGCGGGTGCTCGTATCGCTGGCCGCCGGCTTCGTAGGCGACGCAGACCTTGATCTCGTCGAGGGTGTCGAGAACATCCAATTTGGTCAGGGCCACCTCGGTCAGGGAGTTCAACCGAGCGGCCTGGCGAGCCATGACGGCGTCGAACCAGCCAACCCGGCGACGACGTCCCGTGTTGGTACCGAATTCATGACCACGCTCCACCAACAGCTCGGCCAGCTCTCCGTCGAGTTCGGTCGGAAAGGGACCCGCCCCGACACGGGTGATGTAGGCCTTGGCGATACCGACGATGCGCGAGAGGTCGCGCGGGCCGAGTCCCGACCCCACCGCGGCCGTTCCGGCCACGGGGTTGGAGGAGGTGACGAAGGGGTACGTCCCGTGGTCGAGGTCGAGGAAGGTGGCCTGGGCACCCTCCAGCAGGATGCTCTTTCCCGCGGCCAGACCGTCGTGAATCAAGGTGACGGTGTCACCGATCATCGGGGCAATCCGGGGCGCCAGTTCGTCGAGGTAGCGCGACGCCAACTCGTCGGCCTTGATGGCCGGACGGTTGTAGACGCGGGTCAGAATTTGATTCTTCTCCTTCAGAGCCACGTCGAGCTTTTCCCGGAAGATTTTGGGATCGAGCAGGTCTTGCACGCGCAGACCAACTCGCGACGCCTTGTCGGCGTAGGCCGGCCCGATTCCGCGCTTGGTGGTACCGAGGGCGTTCTTGCCGAGGTGGCGCTCGGTGAGCCGGTCGATCTCCTGGTGATAGGGCATGATCAGGTGCGCGTTACCCGACACCACGAGCCGTGACACGTCGACCCCCTTGGCGATAAGCGCGTCGAGTTCGGCGAGCAACACGGCGGGATCGACCACGACCCCGTTGCCGATGACCGGGGTGACGTTCGCGTACAGAATCCCCGACGGAACGAGTTGGAGGGCGAACGTCTCACCGCCGACGACGATGCGGTGACCCGCGTTGTGGCCACCCTGGTAGCGGACCACCAGATCCATGTCGCGGGCGAGAAGGTCAGTAAGTTTGCCCTTGCCCTCGTCCCCCCACTGGGTCCCTACGACGACGGTTGCGGGCACGATTTCTCCTGTCCTAAAGACTAAAAACTACCACCCACGGGCCAGAGGCCCACCGGTTCAGTGGTCGTCGCTCTCGTTCGCGTCGCGTGACGAGAAGATCAGCACGCCCTCGAGGGCGTCCACGGAGATGGTGTCGCCCTCCTTGTACACACCCTGTAGAAGGGCCAGCGCGATGGGGTCCTCCAACCGGCGCTGAATCACTCGCTTCAGCGGTCGGGCGCCGTAGGCCGGATCGAACCCTTCGTGGGCAATCGCGGCCAGGGCGGCCGGCGTGAGGTCCAGCACCAGACGACGCTCGGCCAATCGACGGCGCAGGCGACCCAGTTGGATACCAACAATGACCTCGAGGTCCTTCTCGTCGAGGGAACGAAAGCGCACAATTTCGTCGATGCGGTTGACGAACTCGGGCCGGAAGAAGTCGGAGGGTTCACCCGACAGGTTGGACGTCATGATCAACACGGTGTTGGTGAAGTCCACCGTGCGACCCTGGCCGTCGGTCAGGCGTCCGTCGTCGAGAACCTGGAGCAGGATGTTGAAGACGTCGGGGTGGGCCTTTTCGATTTCGTCGAGTAGAACCACGGCGTAGGGACGTCGGCGCACCGCCTCGGTGAGTTGTCCGCCCTCTTCGTAACCGACGTAGCCCGGGGGCGCACCCACCAGACGACTGACCGCGTACTTCTCCATGTACTCGCTCATGTCGATGCGGGTCATGGCGTTGAAGAGAAAAGGCTTTTTTGCTGTCCACGGCGAGATGGGAGATGATTATGACGGTCAAGCCGGCCATAGCTGACACGTTTCCCTTCCCTGCCACACTCCCATGTCGACCTCCGTCCAACCGCGCAAGATTCTGGTGGTCGAGGGAAATAGCGAAGAGTGTTCCTCGCTGGCGCGCACGCTCGAAGCGCAAGGTCACCGGTGTCTGACGGCTGATAACGGAGTGGATGGGTTGCTGCTGGCCCGCGTTGAGCTCCCAGAGTTGATCATCACGGATGTCACATTACCGCGCATGGATGGCTTCGAACTGATCGAGCGCATCCGGCGCGTCGAAGAGTTGCGACCCATCCCGATCATTATTGTTTCAGCCCAGCATGACCGCACGGCCTTGCGGCATGGCATGGAGCTTGGGGCGGACGACTACATCACCAAGCCCTACACCGATGACGAGGTCCTGCGGTCAATCGCCGCGCGGCTGGAGAAAAAGGACCTGGTGGACGAACTCGACGCGTTTGCCCACACGGTGGCGCACGACCTGAAGAACCCGCTCGCGACGCTGGTCGGGCGAATTGGGCTGATCGAGTTGACGTTGGGCAAGGTGGACGAGACTGCGATGCGCAAGCATCTGACGGAGGCGACCATCGCCGCGAACCGCCTCGCGAATATTATCGATGAATTGCTGATTCTGGCCGGTGTCCGACGGCACGCATTCAAGGTTGAGGCGCTTGATACCGCGGCGCTCGTGCGAGAGGCTTTGGCGCGGGTCGACTATCAAGTCCGCCGCTACGGGGCGAATATCGTTGTGCCCGACACCTGGGTCGATGCCTACGGATTTCATCCGTGGGTGGTTCACGTGTGGTCAAATTACC
>CAXBRI010000030.1:0-10070 GCA_963978125.1 uncultured bacterium
GCCGGTCGAGGCCCTGGGCGCCCGCGAATGATGCCGCCTCATGGGAAATTCCCTCTTCCAGACATCCATCACCCGCCACTACCCACACTCGGTGACTCACCAGATCATCGCCATGTTGAGCGCGGAGAAGTCGTTCCGCCATCGCCATTCCGACCCCGTTGGCGAGTCCCTGACCCAGTGGGCCGGTGGTCACCTCCACGGTGGGAGACATCCCATTTTCCGGATGACCGGGTGTGCGCGAGTGCAACTGCCGGAACGCCTTCAGGTCGTCAATGCCTAGGTCGTAACCGAAGACATGGGCGAGGCCGTATTGAAGGATGGAAGCGTGTCCACACGAGAGGATGAATCTGTCCCGATCGGGCCAGTCGGGGGACGACGGATGATGCGCCATCACACGCGAAAACAGCGTCACGCCCAGTGGGGCCAACGCCATGGCGGTACCGGGGTGGCCCGACTTGGCGGCCGCGGGAGCATCCATTGCAAGCCCGACAATTGCTCTGATGGCCCGCCCTTCTAGTTCCGTCGCACCTGGGTATAAGGCGTCAGCCATGGTGACGAGCGTAGCGAGTCAGCCCTTCGAAATCGGGCTGGGCGGGGCTAGCCTGAACCCGTGAGCGTTCAAGTCCCCCCGAACTGCGACCTGACCCTCGGCTTGGTGTGTGTTGATAAGTCCGAACCGGGCGTCTCCGTGTGGCAGATGCGCGTGGATGAAAGATTCCTGAACCCGGCCGGGATCGTCCAAGGCGGCTTCCTGGCCGCGGCTCTTGATTCGGCCATGGGGGCTTCGGCCGTTACCAGTACTCGGGGGAAAAAGGTCTCTGTGGCAAACACCGAAATGAAGATCTCGTTCATTCGGTCGGCCCAATCCGGCGACATCTTGACCTGCACTGCTCGAGTTCTCAAACCCGGGACGACCATCGCGTTCGTCGAGGGGCGTATCGAAAACCAGAAGGGCAACCTTGTCGCCACGGCGAGCTCTACTTATCTGATTCGGGAGCGGGCGGTAGGCTGACACCGTGAAAACTCCCTGGCGTACGTGGTTGGACGCCGACAAACTGCGAGCCGAGTACGAGGAAATCCAGCGCCTCGCCGTGAAGTACGCGCGCGAACAGGCCATTGACCCCGTCAAGGCACTGGGCCGTTTCGTGGTGGTGGGAATTGCGGGGAGCATCTTGGTGGGCCTTGGGGGCGTGCTCCTCATCGTCGCCTTTCTGCGCTTTTTGCAAGAACAGAGTGCTTTTCACGACAGTCTCTCGTGGATTCCGTACTTCATTGTGGCGGCGACGTCGATTGCGTTCACGGGGCTGACGGTGTGGCGGATTGCCGCCGGAGCAGCGAAGAGGCGCACGCCGTGAGTACCCGAGACGAGCTCGAAGCGGCGATTCGTCGCGTCTTTCCGCGCGTTCCTTCGACGAGCAATCCCGGCCCAGACGCCACGGCGGCTCCGGCCGCAACGGGAATCGGTGGGGCACTCGTGGGTTTCGTATGGGGTTACCTGCGAGGGCGGCGCTCGGGTCGTTCGGAGTGAAGAGGCTCCTCGCCCTAGCGGTCCGCGGTTCTCTTGCCCGCGCCTGGGTGCGTCGTTCCCCCTTGTGGGTTGTCGTGGCCGGCCTTCTCTGGATCGGACGCCGGATCATTCAACGGACTGACAAGGTAAAGGGCTAGTCATGGTGCGACCACTGCGGGCCGGTGAGCGAGTCATGCTCATCGACGCCAAGGATCGCAACTACCTCGTCACGCTCAAGGAGGGTGGTCAATTTCACACCCACTCGGGCGTCGTGGCGCATGACGACATCATCGGCATGGAAGAGGGGAACCTGATTCGGGGTACCACCGAGAGGAGTTTCCTCGTTCTGCGTCCCACCATGGCCGATGTCGTGTTGAAAATGCCCCGTGGTGCGCAGGTCATTTACCCCAAGGACCTGGGTGCCATCTTGATGCAGGCCGACATCGCCCCTGGCCATCGGGTATTCGAAGCCGGAGTGGGGTCGGGAGCGCTTTCCATGACACTGCTCCGCGCGGGCGCTCATGTCACAGCCTATGAGATCCGTGAAGACTTTGCGGTGCACGCTCGGCGCAACGTCGTCGAAATGCTGGGTGAGGACATCTCGTACGACATTCACATCCGCGACGTCACCCAAGGAATTGACGAGCGCGACCTTGATCGAATTCTGCTGGATATGCCCGAGCCGTGGCTCGTGGTGCCACACGCCCAAGTGGCGCTGCGTCCCGGGGGAATCTTCCTCGCGTACCTTCCGACTATCAATCAGACCCAGTTACTGCGCGAAGCTCTACGGGCTCACGAATTTGCGCTCGAAGAAACGGTGGAGATTCTCCGTCGAACCTGGCACGTTGACGGGCGTTCGGTCAGGCCTGACCACCGGATGGTGGCGCACACCGGATTCTTAACGTCGGCTCGTCGCATCGTGCGACGTTCAGCCCCTCAGGACTAGTCGCGAACGACGAAAATGCACTCGCCGGGGCACTCTTCGGAGGCCTCAACCACCGCGTCTTCTAGCTCGGCGGGAACATCGACCACGCCGTCGGCGCCACCAGGATTGTTTTGAGTCACCCCGTCCTTCTTCACGTAGGCGAGGCCGTCGTCCAGGAGCGTGAACATAGAGGGACAGATCTCCTCGCACAGGCCGTCACCGGTGCACAGGTCTTGGTCGATCCACACCTTCATGTCGTTTCCTCCTCACGGAATTAAGTGGCGTCAGCGTAGCGGGGAGCCCTCGCTCCCGTGACTTGGCTGGCCCGCGTGCTCTCACCTAGGGTAGGCCTATGAGCGCGGAAACGAGCGGCCAAGACCGGACTCCCGAGCAATCAGCGACCCCCCAAGGGCCCGATTTCACCGTGACCAACATGGATCAAGCCCGTCGGCGTATCGACATGCTTGAGGAGCGCCTTCTAGAGGCCCGAGGCCAACTAGCCCACGTGCGTTCCAGTAACGAGAAACTGGCCCAGACCATTGCCCAGACGCGCGAACAGATCGCGACCCTGCGTCACGAGGTCGAGAAGCTGACACAACCACCTGCGATTTACGGCACATTTATCGAGTTCAATGACGACGGAACAGTCGACATCTTCGCCCAGGGCCGCAAGATGCGCGTCTCGGTGACCCCCGATATCGGACGTGGTCAGGTCCAACGCGGTGACGAGGTGATTCTGAACGAAACCTTCGCCGTCATTGGCTATCGGCCCACCGATGGCCAGGGCGAGGTGGTGACGGTCAAGGAGGTCATCGACGAACGCCGCGTCTTGGTCTACGGACGTAGTGATGATGAGCGGGTTGTCGAGCTCGCCCAGTCGCTGCGCGACACCAAGCTTCGTAGCGGTGAAGCCCTCCTCCTTGATCCACGATCGAATCTGCTGACCGAGAAGTTGGTGAGGCAAGAAGCCGAAGAGCTCGTCCTCGAGGAGGTCCCCGACATTACGTACGCCGACGTGGGAGGACTCGATCGGCAGATCGAGGCGATCACGGACGCGGTGGAGTTGCCGTATCTCCATCGTTCACTCTTCCACGACTACGAACTTCCGGCCCCGAAGGGCATCCTCCTCTACGGCCCGCCTGGTTGTGGCAAGACCCTCATCGCCAAGGCAGTGGCCAACTCATTGAGCCAAAAAGTTGCCGAGTTGACAGGTAAC
Source organism: uncultured bacterium (assembly GCA_963978125.1). Classification (GTDB taxonomy): domain Bacteria; phylum Actinomycetota; class Acidimicrobiia; order Acidimicrobiales; family RAAP-2; genus RAAP-2. The sequence goes on from CAXBRI010000030.1 coordinate 3,649, forward strand.
CGAAACGTCCGGTCCTACTTTCTCAACATCAAGGGCCCCGAACTCTTGAACAAGTACGTCGGTGAGACCGAGCGTCAGATTCGCGTTGTATTTCAAAGGGCCCGTGAAAAGGCCGAAGAGGGTGTTCCCGTCATCGTCTTCTTCGATGAGATGGATTCGCTCTTTCGCACGCGCGGAACAGGAATCAGTTCCGATATGGAATCAACGATTGTCCCGCAGTTGCTGGCGGAGATTGATGGTGTTGAATCGTTGCGTGACGTGATCGTTATCGGTGCGACGAACCGTGAGGACCTCATCGACCCCGCCATCCTTCGTCCGGGTCGTCTGGACGTCAAGATCAAGATTGAACGGCCCGATGAGGAGGGTGCCACCTCCATCTTCCAGAGGTACCTCACCCCAGAACTACCAATTTCGGCTCAAGCCGTGACCGATTTGGGTGGTGGCGACGTCGGTAAGGCCGTTCAAGCAATGATCGAAGAGACCGTGCGGGCCATGTACCTCGTTGACGATGACAATCGCTTCCTCGAGGTCACATACCAGGGCGGCGATAAAGAAATCCTCTATTTCAAGGATTTCGCCTCCGGGGCCATGATTGAAAACATTGTCCGGCGCGCGAAGAAACTGGCCGTGAAGCGAGAGATTGCGAGACGGGGCCGGGGACTCGAGCTCGACGACCTTCTGGCCTCCATTCGCCAGGAGTACCACGAGAACGAGGACCTGCCCAACACGACCAACCCCGACGACTGGGCCCGCATCTCCGGCAAGAAGGGTGAACGCATCGTCTTCATCCGGACGCTCGTGAACAAGGAAGAGCCCGATCTCACGGGTGGGCGTTCGATCAACCACGTCGGCTCGGGCCAGTACCTGTAATCCATGACCGTTCCCAAGGTCCTGGGCATCGAGACGGAATATGGAGTCAGCGGTGGCCCTGACTCGGATCCGATTCTTGCATCGAGCATCATCGTCAATGCGTACGCCCAAGAAGGTCGAACACTGACCAACTGGGACTTCACCGGTGAACAGCCGGCCACCGACGCGCGCGGAGTCCCCAACCTGACCGCTTTCGCCCCCATCGTCGAGACCCACTTGGCCAACACGGTTCTCACCAACGGGGCTCGGCTCTACGTCGACCACGCCCACCCCGAGTACTCCAGCCCCGAGTGCCGTACCCCGCGTGAAGCCGTGTTGTACGACCTCGCAGGGGAGCAGGTCATGCTCCGCGCACTGCGCGTTGCCAATCGCGTGGTTGCTCCTGAGAATCAGATTGCTTTGTACAAGAACAACAGCGATGGCAAGGGCAACTCCTACGGCACGCACGAGAACTACCTGGTTGATCGCCACGTTGAATTCGGTGCCCTCGTCCGTGCGCTCGTGGGGCACTTCGTATCACGGCCCATCGTCGTGGGGGCCGGCAAGGTCGGGGCTGAAACCGAGGACGGTGAGGCCGCCCGACCTTTCTTCCAAATCAGCCAACGCGCGGAGTTTTTTGAAGAAGTAGTCGGGCTCGAGACCACCCTGAAGCGACCCATCATCAACACGAGAGACGAGCCTCACAGCGACGCCGAGCGATTCCGGCGGCTGCACGTCATTAATGGCGACGCGAACATGTCACCGTGGGCGACGTTCGTGAAGTTGGGATCGACCAGTCTCCTGCTCAGTGCATTGGAGACGTTCGGGCCCGAAGCGTTTCCCGCGTCCCCAGCTGGACCCGTGTCGGCATTTCGCACTTTCGCCCTCGACCCGTCTCTCAGAGCAACGGTTCAAGACGTCGACGGGATGCGGGTCAGCGCATGGGACTATCAGGATCGGCTGTGGCACCTGGCACAACGTCTCGTTGAGGCGACCGGGGGAGGGTCGGTCGCACCAACGGACGAAGTCGACCTGATTCTCAGCCACTGGCGCGAACTCATCGACGGGGTGCGCGACGAACCGAATTCCGTGTCGGATCGTGTGGACTGGGTGGCGAAACTTCGAATCGTTCGTGGGTACCAGGAACGATTCGCTCTCAGCGACGACGATGCCCGACTCCGCGCCATCGACCTTCAGTATCACGACGTACGGCCCGAACGGTCGCTGGCGGCACGTGTCGGGCTCCGTCCATTTGCCTCGGAGGAGGCGATGCGTGAAGCCGTTCACAACCCGCCCCGAAGTACTCGGGCCTTCTTTCGGGGCGAGTGCGTCCGACGGTACGGAGAGGAAGTAGTCGCCGCCAACTGGGATTCCCTCGTTTTTGAGGTCGGCGAGGGTCCGTTACAGAGGGTTCCTATGCTGGACCCCCTAAGGGGCACCGCTGATCTCACCGAGGATTTGCTCAACAGCAGCCCCACTGCATTACAACTCCTCAAGGCACTAGACAAGTAGACAAGACATATGAGCGAACAAGAGCGCATCCAGAAGCCCAAGACCGACAAGGTGCAGACCGAGAACCCCGATGTGCGCGTTGACTCCACAAAGGCTGAACAACTGAAGGCCGACCTCGACCAACTCTTAGACGAAATTGATGGAGTGCTCGAGGAGAATGCCGAGGAGTTCGTCCGCAACTACGTTCAAAAGGGCGGCGAATAGATGGGTCTTCCGCTGTTTGATTCAACCCACGACCCGGGCCCATCTTTCGTGAGCCTTCTGCAGTCATCGGGTGTCCCCCTTGGCGCCCCATCCGCGGAGACCCTGTCTCCGCACGCCACCACTGTCGTCGCTCTTCGTTTCGCCGATGGCGTCGTCCTCGCGGCCGACCGTCAGGCTTCCATGGGATACGTCGCCTCCCGTGATGTGCGCAAGATTGAGCCCGCGGATCGCTTCACAGCCGTGGCAATCTCTGGAACAGCGGCGACGGGGCTACAAATGACCCGACTTCTCCAGGTCTCGTTCGAGCACTACGAGAAGATGCAGGACTCGTCACTCAGTCTCGAGGGCAAGGCCAACTATCTCTCGCCGATTATCCAGTCGATCAATATCGGCGGCCCCTTCGTCGTTTTGCCTCTGCTGGCCGGTTGGGACGTGATTCATCGCCGCGGACGAGTCTTCAGTTACGACGGGGCCGGTGGATGCTACGAACGTGACGACTTCACCGTCATCGGCTCAGGCACGCAATTCGCCGAGAGCGTGCTTCGTTTGGGCTACCGAGTGGACATGAACCGGGACGAGGCCCTTGATCTCGCGGCACTCGCCATTTACGAGGCGGGAGACAATGATCTCGCTACGGGTGGCCCCGACTTCGTTCGCAAGATTTTCCCAATGATGGTCACGGTCACGACGGAAGGGTTCGCTGAGGAAGGCGCCGACATGGTCGAACGGCGCTTTCGGGCGATTTTGGACCGTCGGACACAGACCGGTGGCGTGGCGGGAGGCTCATTGCGATGAGCATGCCTTTCTACGTATCCCCCGAACAGCTCATCAAGGACCGAGCCGAGTTTGCCCAGAAGGGCATTGCTCGGGGCCGCTCGTTGCTCGTGGCCATTTATGACAAGGGCGTACTCCTCGTCGCCGAGAATCCGTCCGCTTCACTCACGAAGATCTCGGAGATCTACGACCGCTTGGCCTTCGCCGGTGTTGGCAAATACAACGAATTCGACCGGCTGCGCGAAGCCGGTATCCGTTGGGCTGACCAGACCGGGTTCTCCTATTCGCGCGAAGACGTGGACGCGCGGGCGCTCGCCAACTACTACGCGCAGCACATCAGCGAGATGTTCACCGAAGGGGCCAAGCCCCTCGAGGTTGAGGTCCTGGTCGCTCAATTGGGATCGAACGCGCGACCGACAAAGATTTACCGCATCGCTTACGAGGGAACCCTGACTGATGAGCCTCGCTTTGCGGTGCTCGGCGGCGACGCCGACTCGGTCCGTGAACGATTCGCATCCACTGAAGAGAACATCCTTGACCTGGAAGCAACTCTGCGAAATGCGGTGGCGGCATTATCGGGCCCCGGGCGCACGATTTCCGTGGGCGACCTTGAGGTGTGCACCCTCGAAGACCGCGGAGACCGGCGAACCTTTACGCGTTGGTCTGACGACGACGTCGCATCACTGCTCGACTGAGGCACCGTGCTGCGAAGAATCGTCGGGTTGGAAACCGAGTTCGGCATCACATTCGCGATGAATGGCCAGCGCAAGCTGAGCCCCGATGAGGTGTCGCGGTTTCTCTTCCGCAAAGTCGTTGCCTGGGGGCGTTCGAGCAACGTCTTTCTTGAGAATGGCAGCCGCCTCTACCTCGACGTGGGATCGCATCCGGAATACGCGACCGCGGAATGCGACAACTTGTTCGACCTGGTCGCCCAGGACAAGGCAGGGGAATCCATCCTCCGTGAACTCGTCGGACACGCGCAATCCCAACTGGACGACGAGGGAATTCGCGGACAGATATACCTATTCAAGAACAACACTGATTCGAATAACAACTCTTACGGCTGCCACGAGAATTACTGCCTAGAGCGCTTCGACGACCTCAGTCGCCTCGAACAGGTATTCATTCCCTTTTTGATTTCTCGTCAGATATTTGCCGGTGCGGGAAAAATCGTAAACAGTCCGACTAGGGGTGGCCATCTTTTCTCACTAAGCCAGCGGGCCGAACATATGTGGGAGTCGATTTCCTCGGCAACTACCCGGAGTCGTCCGATCATCAATACCCGTGACGAGCCGCACGCGGACCCCGACAAGTATCGACGTCTCCACGTAATTGTCGGTGATTCCAACCTCAATCAATTCGCGACGTTCCTGAAAGTCGGTACCGCGGCAGTCGTATTGGCCATGATTGAAGACAGAACTACCGTCCTTCGCGACTACACGATGGTCAATCCCGTGAACTCGCTACGCGATATCGCTTACGACCTTTGGAGCGAGACACCTGTACGCCTCGTCAATGGCCGAGATTTGACAGCCCTGGAAATCCAAGAGGACATTTGCGAACGTGCTGAGGCGTTCGTGGCGACCCACGAGATACCCGACGATCAGCGACTCGCGGTTGAAATGTGGCGCCAGGTGATTGAGGATTATCGACGTGATCCCTTGTCCTTGAACGATCGCGTCGATTGGATCTCCAAATTCACGTTGCTCGAACGCGAGCGCGAGCGTACCGGTTGCGGCTGGGGCGACCCTCGGATGGCTCTTATTGACTTGTTGTATCACGACACCGATTCACGACGCGGACTGTTCTATCGAATGGAACAACGGGGCCTTGTTCGTCATGTCATTGATAACGAGACCATCTCTCGCGCAACCCACGAGGCCCCCTTGTCGACAAGAGCTCACTTACGAGGCGAGTTCATCAAGGCGGCCAAGAAGTGGCGCCGTGACTACACCGTGGACTGGGTTCATCTCAAATTGAACGACGAGATGCAGCGCACAGTCTTGCTGAAGGACCCGTTCAAGAACACCGATGAGCGGTTTACTAAACTTCTTGCCGCTCTTGAGAGGCAGGGATAGCCCGCTAGCCTGTAGATGTGAGCGACGTGACCGGCTCTCCAGCCGACGAAACGGATTCTGAGGAGGCGATTGCGGCGGCAAAGTCGCATCGTCGTCGTTCCCGCATCGAGTGGGCGGTGATTTTGGTGGTCGCATTGGTTGCGTCGCTGGCTTTGAGGGGTTTTGCCTTCCAGACCTTCTACATCCCGTCGGGGTCGATGGAGCCCACTTTGATGGTGGGTGACCGGATTGTGGTTGACAAACTGGCAGTTGACTGGGGAACTGTTAACCGTGGCGACGTTGTTGTCTTTCACGCTCCGCCGGCCGAAAATTGCGGGGCCGCGGTGTCGGACCTGGTGAAACGGGTAGTGGGCCTGCCCGGCGACACTGTGTCCTCAGACAACAATACGATTCTCATTAATGGCCAACCGCTCGCCGAACGCTGGCCTCACACGGAGCCACTAGGTACTCCCATCCGCACCTTTAAGGTTCCCGCGAACTCGTATTTCATGATTGGCGACAACCACAACAATTCGTGCGACAGCCGGATGTGGGGATCCGTCCCTCGCTCGGACATCATCGGCAAAGCCTTCCTTCGAATCTGGCCGATTAACCGCGCGGGGCTGCTCTAGGCCATCGCGACGGAGGGACCTACAATGGCTGCGTGTTCAGCCTGAGCCCTCTCAAGATTCTGCTTATCGCGGCAGTGATCATGGTGCTACTCGGGCCGGACAAGTTGCCCGAAGTGGCCAACAAACTGGGTGCTGGTTGGCGTTCTTTGAAACGTCTCCAACAGCGTGTCGAGGCTGAGGTGCGAGAAGCCGTGCCGGATTTGCCGTCATCGGCCGAGTTGGCCCGCGTGGTGCGCAGCCCCGTGAATCTGCTCAACACCCTGGCCGAACGAACCAATGAGTCGCTCTCGGTCGACCTTTCCGACAGCCAGGCTTCGGGAGAGGTACCGGTTGTGGTGCCCCCACCAGACCTGACGGGTGGAACGTCGCCAACGCCGCCGCCCGCGACCAAGGT
>CAXBRI010000031.1:0-10029 GCA_963978125.1 uncultured bacterium
CTCCATGGTGGGTTCCCAGTTGGCCAAGTCCTTGAGGTGAGGATTGTTCGAGAACACCTCAACAATCGGCTTCTTCAGGGCCAATCGACGCATCAACACTTCGGCTTCCACGATTTGATTCCACAACAGCAGCGAGACGACGACGCCGGTCGAACCCGCGCGGGCGGTGCGGCCCGAACGGTGGAGGTAGGCCTTGTGATCTTCTGGCGGATCGAAGTGCAACACGCAGTCAACGCCGTCGATGTGGAGTCCGCGGGCTGCCACGTCTGTAGCGACAAGCACCGGCAACTTCTCGTCTGCAAAATCGGCCAACGCCTTCTCGCGTTGTGACTGACGAAGGTCGCCGTGAATGGCGGCGGCGTTCACCCTCTCCTTTTGCAGCTGTTCGACGAGTCTGTCTGCCCCTCGCTTGGTGCGACAGAAGATGATGGTCTTGTGGTTGGCCGCGCAGATGGCCGCGACAACCTTTACCCGGTCCATCTGGTGCACGTTCAAGAAGTGGTGCACCATCAGGGCAACGGTTTGCGTATCGCTCTTCACCTCATGGAACACGGGGTCGGTGAGGTAGCGCGAGACGAGCCGATCAACAGCACCGTCGAGAGTCGCAGAGAACAAAAGCGTCTGGTGAGGACGTTGAGCGATGCGTCGCAGCACCCACTCGACCTGGGGCATGAATCCCATGTCGGCCATGCGGTCGGCTTCGTCCAGCACGAGAATGTCGAGGCCCTCCACGTTGACTTCACCACGGTCACCGAGGTCAATGAGGCGCCCAGGTGTGGCGATGATGATGTCGCATCCCTTGCGGAGTTGCTTCACCTGGCGTTCGATGTCGGCGCCACCGTACACGGCGCAGAGCTTCAGTCCCAGAGCCTGACCCAGGGGTTCGAGAACCTCGAAGACCTGCACTGCCAATTCGCGCGTCGGCAACAACACGAGTCCTCGTGGACGAGCAGGTGGGTTGGGACCAAGGTCCGGGGCTGGAGAGGCGGCCACGCGCTGGAGCATCGGTAGGCCGAAACCCAACGTCTTGCCTGATCCCGTCTTGGCCTTGCCGCAGACGTCACGGCCGGCGAGCGCATCGGCAATTGTCATCGCCTGGATGGGGAAGGCCTGCACGATGCCCTGGGCCTCCAGGGCGGCGCACAGGTCGGGGTGGACGTTCAAATCACGGAACGTTTGTTCGGTGGCGTACGAGTCCTGGGGACCCGCCGACACCTGGGGGTTGTCACTCACGGTTGTCGCTTCTCGGTTGGACCCGAAACCGACGTTCGAAAATGGGCCCCGCCCCTCTGCGGGCGTCGTTCTTTAGTCTAGGTGCCGCACCACACACCAAGGAGATGACATGGCGCGACTCGAACCTGGCCGCAAGGCTCCCGCTTTCACTCTGCCCAACCAGCAGGGCAAGGCCGTGTCGTTGAAGGACTTCGCCGGCGAGCACGTCGTGCTCTACTTCTACCCCGCCGACGACACTCCGGGCTGCACCAAGGAAGCCTGTCAGTTCAACGACGAGTTAGCCGGACTCAAGAAGCTCGGGGCTCGTGTCATTGGTGTGTCACCCGATGACGCCGCGTCCCACGTGGCCTTTCGCAAGAAGTACGGATTGAAATTCGATCTCCTGAGCGACCCCGACAAAAAGGTCATGGCGGCCTATGGCGCGTGGGGCGAAAAGATGATGTACGGCAAGAAGGTCATCGGCGTCATCCGCTCGACGTTCGTCATCGGCCCCGACGGCAAGATTGAACAGGCCTGGTACGGCGTGCGCGCGGACGGCCACGCCGCCAAGGTGAAGGCGGCGCTCGCCTAGTTACCGAGGTGGCGACGCACCGTGCGGATGCGGTGCCAGAAGAACCAGGCGATGAGAACGGCGAGGATGACGATCATCGGCGCCTGGAACTTGTGGAAGGCCGAACTCACGTGCTCCCAATTCAGTCCGGCTGAGTAGCCCAGAGCCGCCAACAGGCTTACCCACGCGGCCGAGCCCAGCACGGTCAGACCGGCAAAAGGGCCTCGCTTCATCTCGGCCATGCCCGCGGGTACCGAGATGGCGCTGCGCACCACGGGGATGACACGACCCACGAGAACCGACCACCAGCCGTACTTCGCGAACCAACCCTCGGCCGCGTCCAGGTCTTTGTGAGTGAGAAGAATCCACTTTCCCCACCGATCGACGATGGCGCGACCCGCCGTGCGGCCCACTTCGTAAGCGATGACCGAACCGATGAGCGACCCCACCGTGCCAATGAGAATGACTACCGGCATCGAAAACGGGTGGGCGAGGCCGACCGACTGGGCCACCAGTGGCGTGCAGAGCGCTCCCGCAAAACCGAAAGTCACCTCTGAGGGAATCGGTGCACACGCCGACTCAATGATGGCCAGAAAGAAAAGGGCCACGTAGCCGTGCTGGGCGATGAAGGAGGACATGAGGCCATTCTTATCGGCGACGACCGACAAAAACGGTTACTTCTGATGCAGCGAGCACCAATAGGTGGTGCGACCACCAATCGTGGCCGAGCGCATCACCCCTCCGTCACGTGGGCACACACCACCGGGGAAACGTCCCTCCATGTGGTCGCCGAGATGTGAACCACCGCGCCGTTCCAACGTCCGCATCGTGGTGCGAAAGGCCGTGAAGAGTTTGTCCCGCTGATTCTTCGTCAAGGTTCCCGTCGGCGTCCGCGGATCGATACCAGCACGAAAGAGCATTTCGTCGCCGAGCAAGTTTCCGACACCGGCCACCACCGACTGGTCCAGTAAACGAGCCTTGATGGCGGGGCCATCGCCCCGCGAGATAGTGACGATGTCGTTGAACTCGCGACGGGTGAGACTCAAGGCATCGGGACCGAGTTCATCGAGGTCGGGTTCAATCTCCACCCGGGCCAGGCGCCGGGGGTCGTGCAGCACCAGCCGACGTCCGTCTTCGAATTCCAGCCCCGCGCGAATCCAGTCAGGGCGGAACGTGTGCGGACCGTAGAACAGGCCCTCAATCCCCGCGTCCCCATCCAGCAACAAGACGCCCGTCATGCCGAACCTCATACCCAACACCGGACCGTCGGTTTCCATCAACATCAACTTGCCACGCCGGCTGGTACCGGTCACGGTGAGTCCACGGACCGTTCTCCCCCAGGCGGAGGCACTGGTGAGCTTCTTCGCCGCGTACGCATCGGCCCAGCCGCGTGACACGGTGGCCCCGACGCAGCGTTCGGCGACGCTTCGGTAGGACTCAACCTCGAGGATTTCGGGCACGAGGGCGAAGCGTACCGCCGGAGAATGGCCTTTCGGCCGTCACTAAGGTTGATGCATGGCCGTTGAAAAGCCGCATTGGAAAGAACTCTTTAGCGAAGTCGTGACGTCGGGGCTCTGCACGGGATGTGCCGCATGCATCGTCAGTTGCCCCCACGACGTCTTGGACTACGACGCCCAGGAAGGTCACTACAAGCCCTTCCACCTCGACATCGACGGCGGCCGTACCGACTGCACCCACGGCGAAAAGGGCTGCACCATGTGCACCCGGGCCTGCCCGCGTTTTCGCAACTGGGAGAGCGAGATTGACCAGCACCGCTTCGCCCGGGTCCGCACCCCCGAAGAGGTCTGGGGCATCGGCGACGTCTTCTTGGCCCGCTCCACCGACGAATCGGTGCGCGAGAACGGCCAAGACGGCGGGCTCGTCTCCACCTTGCTGGCCTACGCCCTCGAGAACGACGTCATCGACGCGGCACTCGTGAGCGGCTTGGAGGGCGACGGGACCACGTGGCGGGCCGAACCCCGCGCCGTGCGCACGCGCCAGGAAGTTCTCGACACCGCGAAGTCGCGCTACACCTACAGCGCCAACACCATGGCGTACAAGGACCTCGAAAAGGACGAGGAGCGCATCGCACTCGTCGGCATGTCGTGCCAGTCGTCGTCACCGCCCGCGATGAAGCAGCGCAAAGCGGGCAAAGTCGCGCGCCGCATCTCGCTCAACATCGGACTGCTCTGCTCGAAGACCTTTGACGACGCCATCTTCGAGGAGCTCTTCGAAGCCAAGTACGGCATCACGCGCGCGGACATCGTGAAGATGAACATCAAGGGAATCTTCCAGATCTGGACTCGCGATGGTGCGTTCCACGAAGTTCCGCTCAAGGAGGCCCACGCCTTCACGCGCGAAGGTTGCACCCACTGCCCCGATTTCGCCGCCGAGCACGCCGACATCTCGGCCGGTGGTATCGGAGCCCATAACGACTGGACGCTCGTGATTGTGCGCACGGACCAGGGTCGCCAACTCGTGGAGTCTCTGCGAGCGGCCGGCCTGATTGAAGTGCGACCCGGCGACGACGATCCGGGCGCCGTGGCCCTGTTACACAAGTTGGCCCAGGTGTCGCGCAAGCGCTGGCCCGAAACGGCGGTGCCCGAACCGCGTCGCATCCCCGTCACCCCGGCCTGACGTGGCGCAGCGACCGACCACCGTTCTTCTCGTGCGTCACGGCACGACGTCCACCACCGGGACGATCCTGCCCGGCCGGGCCCCGGGACTCTCTCTCGCCCCGCGCGGTATCGAGCAGGCCGAGGCCGTGGCCCGTTACATCGCGGCCATGCGCACGCGTCCCGTCGCCGTCTACGCCTCACCACTCGAACGCACGCGCGAAACCGCCGCCCCGATTTCGCGGGCCCTGCGACTTCGCACCCGCATCGATCGCGGACTCCTCGAATGCGACTTCGGTGACTGGACCGGCAAGAAGTTGGCCGTCTTGTCGACGAAGAAAGAGTGGCGCACGGTGCAGCACGCCCCGAGTACTTTCCGCTTCCCCGGCGGTGAGTCCTTCGCCGAAATGCAGACCCGCATCTGGTCGACCATGGAGCGCCTCGCGGCGGCCCACCGGGGCAAGACCATCGTGCTCGTGAGCCACGCCGACCCCATCAAGGCCGCCGTCACCTACGCCCAGGGCGTGCCCCTCGACCTTTTTCAGCGCACCGTCATTTCACCCTGCTCGGTCTCGGCGCTTCTGCTCGGGGCCACCACACCCGTGGTGCTCAGCGTGAACAACACCGGCACCCTCGATGAATTGGTGCCGTCGTGAGCGAACACACCTTTGGCCAACCGCGGGCCCTGGGCGTCGGCGCCTTCGGAGAGGTCGGCAACCGCGTCTTCGTGTTGCAGATCACCGGCGACCTGGAGACCCTGACACTCAAGGCCGAAAAGACCCAGCTGGCCGCGCTGGCCGAGTGGCTGGGTTCGGTCGTGAAGGCCGGCGGCCGACCGGGACACCTCCCCGAGGACTTCGCCGTCACCCTCCCCTACGACATCGCCTTCGTGATTGGCGACATCGCCGTCGCCCACGACGAGGACGACAACGTAATCGACGTGCGCATCACGTCCGCGGACGAATCCGACGAGACATCGTTCACCCTCACCCCCGAAGTGGCCGGCGGGCTGGCCATCGCCATCACCCGAGCCGTCGAGGCAGGGCGTCCCCCATGCCCGTTGTGTGGTGGACCGCTCGACCCCCGGGGGCATGACTGCCCGCGCACCAACGGCTTTCGCCCACCGATTCGCTAACCGTGACGCTCGACGAGCAAATCGAACTCCTCGCCCACGGCGAGGTCGACGTGGAGGCTCGCGTCAGTGGTTCATCGAACCAAGCCCTCTACGTGCGGGTCACCCGTGACGGCACCGAGGCCGGCGCCATCTACAAGGCCGAGACGGGCGAACGGCCGTTGTGGGACTTCCCCGACGGGCTCTGGCGCCGCGAAGTGGCCGCCTTCGAACTCGATCGCCTGCTCGGCACCAACCTCGTGCCCGCCACCGTGGGCCGCGACGACCTGCCGTTCGGGCCGGGCTCACTGCAGTGGTGGATAGACGGCGCGACCGACGACCACTACTTCACCCTGCGCGAGCGCCGGGAATTGTGGCCCTGGTTCCACTCCCTGGCCGTCTTTGACGTGGTCGCCAATAACGCCGACCGCAAGAGCGGCCACGTCCTCTTCGACGGTGAACGCTGTTACGCGATCGACAACGGACTGTGTTTCCACGAAGAGGAAAAACTGCGCACCGTGATCTGGGAGTACGCCGACATCGAGGTTCCCGCCGGCTTGGTCGAACCGTTGGAGTTGCTCGTGTCGGGCGAGACCGGACAACTCGACCAGTGGCTCAGCGCCGACGAGGTGCGCGCCACCCAACATCGCGCCGCGAGCTTGTTGGCGAGTTCGGCCCTGCCACTGCCCGACGAGGAGCGTGAGTGGCCGCCCTACCCCTGGCCGCTGATTTAAGAGGACGAGGCCGGCTGGCCGGTCTCGAGGAGCGCCATCGTGAGCACGGCCCCGAGGCCAAATGCCCCGGCGACCCACCACAAGGCGGTGTCGTACCCCTGGACCACGGCGATCGATGAGGAGGCCCCGTGGCGCAGGGCTCCGGCCGTCGCCGACACGGCCACGGCATTGAGCAGCGCCGTACCGATGGAGCCACCGATCTGTTGCATCGTGCCCACCAGTGCCGACACCGCACCGGCATCGTGCTCATCGACCAGCGCGGTGGCCGAGGCGACTGCCGGCGCGAGAATCATCCCAAGCCCGAGACCCACCAACATCACGCCCGGCAGAACGCCTCCGACATACGACGAGCTCGGGGAGAGCCGCGTCAACAAGATGGAGCCCATCATCGCGAGCAACATGCCCGAGGGAAGGAGCGGCCGCGGGCCGACTCGGTGCCACAGTCGAGCACTGGCCAGCGTCGCTGACAAGGAAATAGCCGCGATGAGCGGTAAGAAATAGATGCCCGTTTGGACGGGCGTCGCACCCCACTGGACCTGGAAGTAATACGAGAGAAAGAGCGTGAGGCCGAAGAGGCCGGCGCTCGTGAGAAATAGTGCCGTGAGCGATCCGGCCCGCGTGCGCTGCGTGGCCAACGCCAATGGGAGCAAGGGCTCACGGACGCGACGTTGACGCGCGATGAACAGTGCCATCACGGCCAAGCCCACCGTCAGAGATCCCCACGAGCGCGACGCGCCCCAGCCGGCCGTTTCGGCGTCACCAAGCCCGTAGACAACGAAGAAGAGTCCCAGCACTCCGGTGACCGCACCCCACCAGTCGAGGTGGTCACGTCCCGTCCCACGGTCGGCGGGGATGACGACCCACACGCCGACAAGGGCAAGAACCGCGAACCCCACGTTGATGGACAAGCACCACCGCCACGTGGCCCACTGGGTCAGCACGCCACCGAGTAACAAGCCGATGGAGGCGCCCGACACGCCGATGGCGCCGTAGATGGCGAGGGCCCGACCACGCTCGCGGGCGTCGATGAAGGTGGTGGTCACCGTCGCCAGAGCGGCCGGCGCGAGGAGCGCTCCGAAGAGACCCTGGGCGGCGCGCGCACTCACCAAGACCGCATAACTCGAGGCGAGTCCACCGGCCGCCGACGCCACGGCAAATCCCAGCAAACCGGTCACGAGCAGCCGCCGACGTCCCCACACGTCACCCAGACGACCAGCGAAGAGAAGCAGAGATCCAAAGGACAAGGCGTAGGCGGTGACGATCCACTGACGCTCGATGCTCGAGAACCCCAAGTCGGCCTGGGCGTGCGGCAACGCGATGGTCATAACCGAGGCGTCGAGCACGCCCATCAGAGTCGTCAGGCCGACGACGGCCAGAATCCACCATCGCCGGCGTGCAGAGACGACCGGTTCCATGGGCTCAGCCTAGAAAGGGATGCTCCGCCGTCGGCGGACATCCCTTCAGGTTCAGCGGGACTTGAGCGCCTCGATGAGGGCCGGGAGGACCTTATGCACGTCGCCCACGATGCCGAGGTCGGCGATCTGGAAGATCGGTGCGTCGGGGTCCTTGTTGATGGCCACAATGTTCTTCGAGCCCTTCATACCGACCATGTGCTGGGTCGCACCCGAAATACCGCACGCGATGTACACCGCGGGCTTGACGGTCTTTCCGGTCTGACCGACCTGGTGCGAGTAGGGCACCCAGCCGGCGTCGACGATGGCGCGACTCGCTCCGGCCGCACCCTTGAGCAGACGGGCGGCCTCCTCGATGAGGGCGTAGTTGGCGGCCTCACCGAGTCCGCGTCCACCCGAGACGACGATGTTGGCGTCCTCGAGCTTGGGACCGGTGCGCTCCTCGACGTGGCTGGCCGCAATGACGGCCGTGCCGGTGGCACCGATGTCACCGACGGGCGCGTCCACGATGGCGGCCGGCGAACCACCGGCCGACTCGACGGCGAAGGACTTGGCGCGCACGACGACGATGCCGGGGCCGTCCGAGGTGAACTGGGCCTTGACAATCTGCGTGCCACCAAAGACCGGGTGCTCGGTCGTGAGCGAACCACCGTCCACGGTGATGCCGGTCACGTTGGTGAGCACGGGGCGGTCCAAGCGAGCCGACAGACGGCCGGCGATGTCGCGACCGTCGTAGCTCGTGGGGACGAGGATGGCGGACGGGGCGCCGTGGGCGGCGACCAGTCCGGCGATGGCTCCCGCGACGGGGGCACCGGGCAGGCCGGCACCGAAGTCCGCGACGCTGTAGAGAGTGGTGGCGCCGTACTCACCCGCCTGGGCGGCGAAGGACGAGCCTTGGCCCCAGGTGATGGCGGCCACCGAACCCGACAGGGTGCGCGCGTGGCTCAAGAGTTCGAGCGTGGTGGTGGTGAAGCCGTTGGCGGTGGGCTCGGCGACGACCCAGACAGATGACAGTGACATGACTTCTCCTACAGAACCTTGATCGAGTCGAGGAAGGCGACGATCTTGTCGGCGCCGTCCCCCTCATCCACGTGCTTCTCACCGGCGGCGCGCGCTTCGGCGGCCACCACGGCGGTGATGGTCTGGCGGGCACCCGCCGGTCCGGTCACCGCGGCCAGACCGAGGTCGGCGATGCTCAACGTCTCGAGCGGCTTGGACTTGGCGGCCATAATGCCCTTGAACGAGGCGTACCGCGGCTCGACGACGCCGGCCGTCACGGTCACGACGGCGGGCAGCGGGGCGCTGACTTCGTCGTAACCGGATTCGGTTTGACGCTCCACCTTGACCGAGGAACCGTCGATCTTCACCGACTTGGCGAAAGTGATCGAGGGCAGGCCGAGCAGTTCGGCGACCTGCACGGGCGTGGTGCCGGTGTAGCCGTCGGACGACTCGGTCGCCGCGAGGACGAGGTCGGCGTTTTGGCGCTTGATGACCTCGGCCAGCACCTTGGCGGTTCCGAGGGCGTCCGTGCCGCGCAGCGCGTCGTCACTCACGATGACGGCCTTGGCCGCGCCCATGGCCAGCGCGTTGCGCAGACCCGAGACGTCGGCGGCCGAACCCATCGAGACGACGGTGACCTCGCCGCCACCGGCGGCGTCCACGAGTTGGAGGGCCATCTCGACGCCGTAGGTATCGGCCTCGTCGAGGATCAACTTGCCGGAGCGGTCCAAATTGTTCGAGGCATCGAACGACTGGGGAGCCGCCGGGTCAGGAATCTGCTTGGCGCAGACGACGATATTCATGCCGGACAATCTAGCCTTACCGGCCGGTAAGTCATTCGGGCTCAGCCCCGCAGAGCCAGTGCCGCCACGGGGTCGTCGGTTATCACGGTGTCCACACCAGCCTCGAACAGCCGAGTCATTGTGGCCGGGTCATTCACCGTCCAGACATTGACCTTGAGGCCCCGGGAATGGGCCTCGGCGATGCCACCGTCGGGGAGGCGCCGGAAGTTCACGTTGACCGCGGCGAGGCCCGCCCGAGTAGCCCCTTCGAGGGCCTCATCGAAACTCTGACTCCAGATCAGCCAGCCCACTTCGAGTTCCGGAGCGAGAGCGTGGACCTGTTCACAGGTGGCCAGGTCGAAGGACGAGATCACGCAGTCGTCGCGCCAGCCCCGCGCGGCCAGCAGATCGATGACGTCGCGGGCTAGCTGACCGGATTCGTCATAGGTCGGCTCGGAGGCGTCGCGGATGTTCTTGATTTCGATGTTGACGCACACCCCGGTCAGGGCATCGAGGGCTTGGGCCAAGGTGGGCACGTAGATCGGAAGAGCACACGTCTGAACTCCAGTCACGTGGCCTTATCTCGTATGCCG
>CAXBRI010000032.1:0-9738 GCA_963978125.1 uncultured bacterium
CAACGGGAAGCCCTCGAAAAGGTAGCGCTGGAAGGAAGTCATCACGACAACCACCTCATCCCCGCGCATTCCGGGCAACTCGAGCCAGTCACCGGCGTGGGGATCCGCGGGAATCTCCGGCGCCGCCTCGGGGTTTTCCACCCAGTGCATGCGGTCGACGCGAAACTCGCGCCAGTCCTTGCGGGTCAGGCAGTAGGCGCGCAGCATCGTGCGGCCGTTTTGTACGAGCATTTCGGTGGGAACAATGGTCCGCGATTCGACACTGTTGTCGGCGGGCTTGGTGTAACCGATGGTCACGGCCTGGTGACTGTCGATGGCATCGCTCAATACCGGCTCCCACAACTGGGTGCTCACGTCGACCACCACCTGGTTGTCGAGTTCCCCGGCGAGCTTCTCAATGGCGCTGTTCAAGGCGGTGTCGTTGGGCATGAGACGCTGGGCCTCGGTGGCCGCGACGTAGAGCTCGATGATGTCCTGCAGGCTCAAGCGTGACAGGTCGACGCGCTGGGTGCCGCCGTACGACTCGTCAGGAATGTACAGCGGGTCGAGGTTGGGAGCCGAAGATTCACTCTCGGCTTCACCAATCGTCTGTTCGCCCGTCTCGTCGTCCTCGTACTCATCCTCGTAGGCGCGGCGGATGTTGGCGGGGTACCCGTCTTCGACCTTGAACACCTTGCCGAACATGGGCTGCGCCGTGGACAGGCGCTCGAGGATCTCACCGGCATCCTCGACGGAGAGTCCGAACCGTTCGGCCACTTCGCTGACTCGCAGGCCATCAGGGGACTGAGCCACCGCCTGGACGATGCGAATAGTGGTGTCGAGGGGGCTCTTCTCGACCCGTTCCTTGAACGTGAGACGGGACACGTCAATGGGGTCACCGTTATTCACTTTCAACAAAGAGGCACGAATCGACTCGCGCACCTCGTCGGGACCGAGCAGGACGGCCTGACTCGCGTGATGGATGAGAAAGGTGCGGATGTCGGCGAGATTCGAGAAGGTCAACTCCAGGACAAGGTCATTGCCGCTCTCCTCGAGAACCTTCGCCTCGCTCGTGCGCTGGATGATCAAACCAGCCGCGGCGGCGGAGACCTTCACTTGGATTGTGATCGGCTCGGTCTGGCCGAAGTCCGGCTTCTTGAGCTTGGCCTTCTCGAGGTCGGCACCGGTCACCTTGAAGACGGTGGACGTGAGTTCGGGCGTGTCGACGATTCGGTCCAGGCGGAAAATCTTGGGATCGTTGGTCGTGCCGGCGTCGCGGGCCACCAGGTAGGTCACCCCGTAGCGCACGCGCAGCAGCAATGGCTCGACATCGCGAGGCTTGGCGTCCTTGAAGTAGGTGAAGCGCACCACCACGCGGCGGCGAATCGCCACCAGCAGCGACTGACTCTGGGACATGAAGTTCATGCCGCCGGTGAGCCGCGGGTCCTCGGCGAACACCCGCGAGGCGCCCGCTTCACCGAAGTTGCAGAACGTGATGGCCTGACCGAGCGCGCGATACTCGTCAGCGTCGAACATGAGCGAGCTGGTGTGGCTCGGGATGAAGTAGCCGTCCATGTCGTCGATACGAACGGTCGCGATGTGGTAGCCGCGGCTGCGAATCGTCGCCTTGTCACGCTCGAACTTCTGACGCACCGCCGTGTCGCTACCGGAGTAGGCGAGCTTGCTGCGCTGATTCTTGCGTTCGCTGGGATCGTCAATCATCAGGGTCTTGACAATCTCGGCCTGGGTCAGCGGCTGCGTGGCGCTGGCGCGCTCCAGCGCCGCGAGCAACTGAAACACTCGCTCTTCCGATTCGTTGCGATGCTTGGGTGACACGGTGGGTACCTCCGTACTTCGAAATACTGCGAACAGCACTCCCCCGACTTGGGGAGGTTTCGAAGGTAGTGGTGACCCGCAGGGTTTGGTGCGATACCCAACGATTTCTTTTTCACACGAGTGTTCGCGCGGCCTTCGGCTCAGAACATCCCTACCAAATAAGGCTTTCCGGAACTCCCGGCCAAATTCACGACGCCGTGGTGTATGAATTCTCGAATTCGTCCTGGAGAACGATGGCGTCGCGCGTCGTCGTGTCGATGACGAGTTCGGAATCGAGGATGCGAACTCGGTACGTCCAGCCCTCGGGCAGTGCCAAACGAGATCCGAGGTCGGCCAAATTGTCGAGCGACATGTTCGCGTCGACGCCCTGACACAACGCCTGCATGACGTAGACCGTGCCGCCGGGGGCAACGAGTTCGAACACGGGTTTGCCTTCGTCGAAGTAGAAAATCACGCGTCGATCCACACGACGCTCGGTGTAGGGCGTGGCCGAGGGGTTGTCATCCAGCGCCAACTTGGCAATACGGCGCATGAGGATTCCATTGAACTCACGCATCACCGGCTCGATGGGGTCTTGCTTGCTACCAAGTCCGTCGAGGACCCATTCGCGTGGACCATTGAGTTTGACGAACACGGCGCCCAGGTCCGCGGCAATCGCGGTGGCGTCGAGGCCGTCCCACAGTTCCTGAGGGCAGTCGTTAATCATCTGCGTGCCGTACACCTCGGCTTCGAAGACGCCGTCACGCACGAACACGGCGAGAACCTCGCCGTAACGTTGGCCTCGCTGGCCGTCAATCATGCGGGCTGAACTCATGGCGACTCCTCCGAACAACTGTCAGCAACTATGCCATATTTGCGTTCCCCCTGTGCGGTGCGACCGACGACCAATACACTGCGAAGGCCGAATTCCAAGGAGTTCCCCGTGCCCACCTACGACTTTGAGTGCCAGACCTGCCGCCACCGCTTCGAGGTGACTCAGAAGATCACCGACCCCAATCCCGATAAGTGTCCCCAGTGTCAGGGCCCCGTGAAGAAGGTCTTCTCCGCGGTCGGAATCGTGTTCAAGGGCAGCGGCTTCTACAAGACCGACTCGCGCCCGTCCTCGTCCAGTTCCGAGGGCTCGTCCTCGTCGTCGGGCGACTAGTTACCCGCGACGGAGAGACCCTCGATAGCGACGGTCACACCGGCGGCCGAACCGGGCAGCCACGCGACGTCACCACCAATCCGGACCACGTCCTGGAGCATTCGCTGCAGGGTTGAGGCGACGGTGATTTCCCGCACGGGTTCGGCGAGTTGGCCGTTGCGGATCATGAGCCCGGTCACACCGACCGAGAAGTCACCCGACACGGGGTTCACCCCCGAGTGCACGCCCATGATGGACTCGACGAAGAGGCCCTCGCCCACCGACGCGATGACGTCGGCCTCAGAACCCGAACCGGGCGCGAGCACCAGGGCCCGACATCCCGCCGAGGGTGAGCCCGCCGCGCCACCACGTTGGGCGCTCCCAGTGGACACGGTGCCGGCCCGACGTGCCGACACGGTGTCGTACACGAAGCCACGCAGGACGCCCTGGTCAATCAGCACGTTTCGCCGGCACGCCAAGCCCTCGCCGTCAAAGACGGAGGCGCCAAAGTGGCGGGCATCGGTGGGGTCGTCCACCACCGAGATGGACGATGCGGCCACGGTCTCGCCCAGCCGATTGGCGAAGAACGAGCGACCCCGCACCACGGCCTCGCCGCTCAGGGCCCCGCCAATGATCGCGAGCAACGTGGCGGCCGTGCGCTGATCGAAGACCACCGTGGTCTTCATCGAAGCCGGCTTCACGGCCCCGAGCATCCGGGTGCAGCGAAGGATTGCGTCGCGTGCCGCTTGCTCGGAATCCAGGGCCGCGGGGCCGCGTCCGGCACTGAGGCCCCAACCCGTTTGATCCTCGCCGTTGTCACCGGCAATGGCTTCGACCGACAGATAGGCACCAGTGCGCGCGTAGGCGGCCGAGATGCCCGTCGTCGAGGCGATGGCGGCTTCGGCCTCGTAGTCCGAATAGGTCGCCGAATCGACCTGGCGAATCCGGGGGTCTCCGGCGCGCACCCGCTTCTCGAGGTCGATGGCCATCGCAATCTTGTCGTCCATCGACGTGGCGCGCACGCCGGGGTCGGTGAGGGTGAGAGAGGCGGACGCGACACCGTCGGGGCGGGCGAAGGTCACGTACTCGTCCTCGGTGGCGAAGCGCACGTTGTCCCGTGCTTCACGGAGGGCACCCTCGACGGCTTCATCATCCAGCGAACCGGCCCACGCCGTTCCCACCTGGGCGCCATTCACCCCGTCACGCAGCACGCGCACGCCGATACCCGACGACGCGGCGTTGGAGAGTTGTTCAATCTCCCCCTGGTAGGCGCGTACTTCGCTGTCGACGCCCCGACTCACGAAGACTTCGAGTTGCTCCCCCGATTGGGCCCGCTCCAGCAGGCGATGTGCCAGATCCAACAGTTCGCTCACGCCGCACCACCAATGGTCACGCCGGTCAGGCGCATCGTGGCCTGGCCGCAGCCAACGGGGACCTGCTGGCCATCCTTGCCGCAGGTACCCGGGGTCATCGAGAAGTCGGTGGCCACCGCGTCGACGCGCTGGAGAACTTCCGGACCGTTACCGATGAGGTTGCAGTCGCGCAGGGGCACAGTGATTTCACCGTTCTCGATGAGAAAGGCGGCGGTCATACCGAAGACGAAGTCACCGGTAGCGGTGTTCACCTGGCCACCGCCGAGCTGGGCGACGTACACGCCGCGCTCGGTATTGGCGACGATGTCGTCGGCGTCGGACGTGCCCGCGAGGAGATACGTGTTGGTCATGCGCACCATCGGTAGGTGCTGGTAGCTCTGACGGCGGCCGTTGCCCGACGAGGCGCGACCCTCTTGGCGCGCGCGCAGGTAGTCCCACATGTAGTCCGTGAGAACGCCGTTTTCAATCAGCACGTTGCGACCCGCCGGACGGCCTTCGTCGTCAATGGCGAGGTATCCCCACTCACCGGTGACCGTGCCGTCGTCGACCAGGGTCACGAGCGGGCTGGCGACCTGCTGGCCGACCTTCCCGGCGTAGACCGAGGACATCTTCAAAATGGCGTCGGCCTCGAGTCCGTGTCCGCAGGCCTCGTGGAACAAGATGCCTCCTGAACCACCGGCCAGCACGACCGGCAGATCGCCAGAGGGGGCCGGACGAGCCGCCAATTTGGTGATGGCCTGACGGGCGGCGCCCCGGGCTGCCTCGGCGACGGCTTCCTCGGTGAGAATCTCGTAGCCCCGGGTCCCCGCGACGGGACGGTATCCCGTCTGCATGCCGGTGTCACCCGCGGCGATGGTCATGACGTTGAAGCGGGTGCGCACCTGGTGGTCACTCGCCAACACGCCGTCGGTGTTGGCCACCATGATGCGGCGCGACGAGTCACCCAACGCGACCTGGACCTGCGAAATGGATCCACCCTCGGACCGGGCCGCTTCGTCGGCCAGCCTCATCAACTCAATCTTGCGAGCCTTGTCCACGACGTCACCCGCCATCGAGGTCGGAGTCGCGTACTCACGAAGTTTCTCCAGAGCGACCTCACGCACGCCCCCACCGCCACCTCGAGCCACCGCGGCAGCCGCTTCGGCCGCCGCGCGCAGCCCGACCTCGGAGAGGTCGGCCGTGTGGGCGAACCCCGTGGTGTCGCCAATCACGACGCGGATTCCCGCACCCCGGTCTCGGCCCGAACTGAGTTCCTCGACTCGCTGTTGGTCCATCGAGGCCGACGAGGTGACACGGTCCTCGACGAAGACTTCGGCGAAGTCACCGCCGCGTTGGGTCGCGACGGCCAGGGTGCGCTCGAGGATGTCGGGGGCAACGAGTGTGCTCATGGGAAGCAACTTACCTTTTTTCTGCGGAAATTGAGGAAAACACGCGCCGGTAGGCTGGCGCGGTGGCCCTCGACTCCATCTGGTCTCCCGACGATTTACGCGGCCTGAACGAGCAGCAACTCGAGGACCTGGCCCGCGAACTGCGCGCGCTGATTATCGACACGGTGACGACCACGGGCGGACACCTCGGATCGAATCTCGGCGTGGTCGAACTGACCCTGGCCCTCCACCGGGTCTTCCAGTCACCCGAGGACATCATCCTCTGGGACACGGGTCACCAGGCGTACGCCCACAAGATCCTCACGGGTCGCCGCGGGGCCTTCAAGCACCTGCGTCAACGCGGTGGCCTGTCGGGGTACCCCAACCGGGCCGAGTCCGAGCACGACTGGATCGAGTCGAGCCACGCCTCGACGGCCCTCTCCTACGCCCACGGACTGTCCGTGGCCCTCGAGCGCAAGGGCCAACTCGCCGGGCGCGGCGGTAGCCGCCACGTGGTCGCCGTGGTGGGTGACGGCTCGCTCACCGGCGGCATGGCCTACGAGGCGCTGAACAACCTCGGCCACTCGCATCAACCGGTCGTCATCATCCTCAACGACAACGGCCGCAGCTACGCCCCGACCGTGTCGCGCCTGTCGATGCAGTTGACCAACCTGCGGCTCAACCGCCGTTACCTGACCCTGCGCCAGCGCATCCGCAACCTCGTGCCGCGTCTGCCGCGCCTTGGCAAGGCCGCGTACAAGAGCCTCGACACCTTCACCAACGCGATGCGCGACCTTGTGACGCCCCGCACCTTCTTCGAAAATCTCGGTGTGCGCTACATCGGCCCCATCGACGGCCACCACATCACCCAACTCGAGGAGATCCTCACGGCCGCGAAGGACTGGGACGGCCCGATCCTCATCCACACCCTCACGACCAAGGGTCGTGGGTACGACCCGGCCGTCTCCGACGACCTGCGCATGCACGACTTCAAGTTGCCGCCTCGTCTCAATGATGAAGAGGTCGTGCCCCAGTCCTATACCCAGGCCTTCACCGACGCTCTGGTGGCGATGGCCAGCGCCGATGACCGAGTCGTGGCCATCACCGCGGCCATGGCCGGACCTACTGGGCTGTTGCCCTTCCAAGAGCGTTTCCCCGAACGATTCTTCGACGTCGGTATCGCCGAGCAGCATGCCGTGACCATGGCGGCTGGTTTGGCGATGGGCGGCATGAAGCCAGTAGTGGCGGTCTACTCAACCTTCTTCTCGCGTGCCTTCGATCAGGCCAATCTCGATGTCGGCTTGTTGAACCTGCCGGTCGTCTTTGTCTTCGACCGTGCCGGAATCACCGGTGATGACGGCCCGTCACACCACGGCGTCCTCGACATGGCGTTGTGCCTCGCCATTCCACGTATGACTGTCTTCGCACCCTCGTGCGCTGAGGAAGTTCCCGGCATGCTCGCGACCGCATTGTCGCTGACCGGACCGAGCGCCATTCGCTTCCCCAAGACCCTGCCCGTACCCGTCGACGGCCAGACCGGAGATGGGCTTCAGGCGAGGGTCATCAAGCGTGGCGATGGCACGCTGTGCGTGCTCGCCGTCGGCAAGATGGTCGCCACCGCGCTGCGGGCCATCGAACTGCTCGGTGATGACGCCTCGCGCGTCACCCTCTACGACGTTCGGGTGCTGCCTCCGGACCCGGCCATGATCGACGACGCGGTCTCGCACCGCCGGGTCATGACAGTTGAAGACGGCACACGCCACGGCGGAGCAGGAACGTTGATGGTCTCGGCCGTGCGCTCGAGGGCTCAGGAGCGTGGTGTCGCTTTTCCGACCACGCGCATCATGGGTGTCCCCCGCGCGTACCTCGAGCAACACAAGCCCGACCTCCTCTTGGCCGAACTCGGTCTTGACGCCGCAGGCCTAGCCGGAGCGATGTCTCGACTTCTCGCGGACGAACCGGAGTTCCCTCGGGCCGTTCCCGAGGCCCCCTCGCCCCGCTTCGAGTGAAGCCTGTGGGGTCGGCGGTACCCTGAAAACATGAGTTTCCCCGTCGAAAAGTCCGATGCCGAGTGGCGCGCCCAGTTGCCATTGGAGCGTTACGAAATCCTTCGCCAAGCGGCTACCGAGGCGCCTTTCACCGGCTCTCTCCTGAACGTCACCGACGCCGGCACGTACTCCTGTGGTGGTTGCGGACAGGTGCTCTTTAATGACCTACAGAAGTTCGACTCGCACTGCGGGTGGCCGAGCTTTGACGCCTGCCTTGAGGGCACCATCATCGAACGTCCCGACCACTCTCTGGGCCGCGTGCGCACCGAGATTCTCTGCTCGCGGTGCGGGGGACATCTAGGTCACGTCTTTGAAGACGGTCCGACCGAGTCCGGACTTCGGTACTGCGTGAACTCCCTGGCAATTGACTTCACGCCAGAAACGGAATCGAACAACTAGACGTCGAGGAAGCGGCGGATCGCGATAGCCGATCCGAGCGAGCCGATCACCACGCCGACGGCCAACACGACCAGGTTGGTTCCCAGAATCGAACTGCCGCTCAGGGCGAACTCGTTGTGGAGCGGATACCACATGTGCAGCAACATGACCACACCGACCGCGCAGGCCGACCCGAACAGTCCCTCGATGAACCCCTCGGTGATGAAGGGGATGCGAATGAACCAGTTGGTGGCCCCGACGAGCTTCATCACTGACACTTCACGACGACGGGCGAAGATTGCCATGCGGATGGTGTTCAGAATCAAAACGGTGGCCGACAAGATCAGCACCGCCGCCAAAACCAGGAAGACAATCTGCACCATACGGATGGTGTGATTCATCTGTCGAATTTGGCGTTCCGGAGCGGTCACCGTATACACGCCGGGCAGGTGCATGAACGTGGACTCCACGGTGAAGGCATCGGCCGGCTGGGTCGGCACGCACCGGAACGACGAGGGCACGTCGGTCACGTTGAGTACCGAGGCCTCGGATTGGGGCAGGAGTTTCTGCGCTTCCGCGTAGTCCTGGGCCTGGGTGTAGAACTCGCAGTGGCGCACAATCGGCAGGCTCGCCAACTGGGTGCGAATGGCGGAGATTTCGGATTCCGACGCGGTGGGCTGCATCCACACGGTCACCCTGGTGCCCTGCTGCCAACGCACCGAAGCTTGCGCTGCCGATTGCTTGAGCATGAGGGCCGAACCGACCAACGACAACGACACGGCCACCGTTAAGACGGCGGCCAGGGTCATCATGCGGTTGCGCCAGAGGTTGGAGAAGGTTTCTTTGAGGGCGTAACGGAGGTAGACGCGCATTAGATCGCCCCCTCATCAATCCCGTAAACGCCGCGAACCTGGTCACGTACGAGCACACCCTTGTCGAGCTCGATGACGCGCCGGCGCATCCGGTCCACCAGCGCCTTGTCGTGGGTGGCCATGACGACAGTCGTGCCGGTGCGGTTGATGCGCTCGAGCAGAGCCATGATCGACTCGGAGTTGGCCGGGTCGAGGTTTCCGGTCGGCTCGTCGGCGAGCAAAATGAGCGGCCGATTCACGAAGGCACGGGCCACTGCGACACGCTGTTGTTCACCGCCGGAGAGCTCGCTGGGCAGGTTCTTGGCCTTGTCAGCGAGACCCACGAGCTCAAGAATTTGGGGCACCTGGGACTCCACGGTGGAGCGGGGCCGGCCGATCACCTCGAGAGCGAAGGAGACGTTCTCAAAGACCGTCTTATTGGGCAGGAGTCGAAAGTCCTGGAAGACACAGCCGATGTTCCGGCGCAGATAAGGCACGCGGAAGCGGCGCAACTCCCCCAAATCCCGGCCCGCTTCAAGGATGCGACCCGAGTCGGGTGACTCCTCGCGCAACAAGAGGCGCAGGAAGGTGGTCTTACCCGAGCCCGACGCACCGACCAGGAAGACGAATTCGCCCTTTTCGATGGTCAGGGAGATGTCGGTCAGGGCCGGCGTCCCGTTCTTGTACGTCTTGGAAACGTTCTCGAAGGTAATCACGACAGCACCTGCATACGGGGGAAGTTCCCGCGTCCCACTCGTCGCACCATGTCATTCTACCGGGGCC
>CAXBRI010000033.1:0-9709 GCA_963978125.1 uncultured bacterium
TTCAAGCAGAAGACGGCATACGAGATAAGGCCACGTGACTGGAGTTCAGACGTGTGCTCTTCCGATCTGAGGAGTAGGCGCACGATGCCCCTCCGGTTCGGATCCACCACGATGGGACGTAACTCGTGATCGGCGCGGTGGCGGTTCACGAGATCGAGAGCGGCGCGGTGGAAAGTGCCCGCGCGCATCCGGCCGATACCGGCACGCCACAGTCGCTTATTCAGTTCGTCACCGGCCTTGCGGGTGAAGGTCATCGCGAGGACCTCGGACGGCTGGAGTTCACCCGCGGCGATGCGGCGTTGGATACGCAGGGTGAGGACGTGGGTTTTGCCCGAACCGGCCGTGGCGCGCACGATGAGGCGCTTGGCCGGCGAGGTGACCGCCTCGCGCTGTTCGGGGGTCAGTCCGACGAGGAGGTCGGGGGAAAACGCAACGTCGGCCACGACCGAGACGCTAGCGAGGTCCGGTGACACCGTTCCCTGCCGGTAACCTCAATCGCGTGCTCCAGGCCTTTGCGAACGGCTCCCTGGTGGGCCACGCCCACGGGGAAGGTCCGGTGGAGGTCGTCTGGCTGCACGGCTGGGGACGCTCGGGCGCCGACTTTGACGCCTCCGCCGCTCGACTCGGGCACGCCTCCCTGGCGCTCGACCTGCCCGGGTTCGGGGGGTCATCGCCGCCCGACCACGCCGGTGGCGCGCGCCTGTACGCCGACCTACTACGACCGGTCCTTGCGGGGCTCGGACGTCCCGTGGTGCTGGTGGGCCACTCGTTCGGCGGTCGCGTGGCCACGGTGCTCGCCGCCACCAGTCCCCAACTGGTTTCGGGACTGGTGCTCACGGGTGCCCCCCTGATCCGGCGCCAGACGGCGTCGCGTCCGCCACTCGTCTACCGGGTCGCTCGGGCGCTGCATCGACGGGGACTGCTCGGCGAGTCGGCGATGGAGAAGTACCGCCAGCGATTCGGCAGCGCCGACTACCGCGCCGCCCACGGTGTGATGCGTGACGTTCTGGTGGCGAGCGTGAACGAAAGTTACGAAGCCGAGCTCGACAAGGTGACCTGTCCGGTGCGGTTGGTGTGGGGGAGTAACGACCGCGACGTGCCTGTCTCGGTGGCCGAGGCCGCGCGCGAGCATCTCGGCAACCGGGCCACCGTGCAGGTGTTGAACGGCGTGGGACACCACGTGCCCCTCGAGGCCCCCGACGAACTCGGCGCAGCGGCTCTGTCCCTGGTGGTCTCGTGATCTGGGTTCTCGCGGCCCTCACCGCGGCCGGATTGGCCGCCCAGGGTCTGCGCTGGGCGCGGGTCCTCCAACGCGAGCACTACGACGCCCGCTCGCTCGTTCGCTTCGTGGGCCGGTGGTGGTCACCCGTTCTCACGCCACTGGGCTTCTTGTCACCCGTCGTCGCGGCGGCGGTCGTGGCGTTGGTGGTGGTGGGATGGGGCGAACCCGCCCTGCTGGTTGCCGCGGTCGCCGCGGTGTTGCTGCCCGTGGGGCTCTCGCCGCGCGGTCGCACCGGTCGACTGGTGTACACGCGTCGCTGTGTCGTGGTCATCACGGTGGCCGCAGTTCTCGCGGTCGCGGTGATGGCTCTCGCCAGACGGAGTGACGTCACGGCGCTCGTCGTGGTGGCAGCCCCGTTCTGGCTCGCCGCATCGGCCGCGATTCTCGCACCAATCGAGGACCGCCTCGCGAAGCGCTACATCGAACGCGCCCGTCAGCGTCTCGTGCAGGTCGGTCCGACGGTGATTGGCATCACCGGCTCGTACGGGAAGACCTCGACGAAGAACCACCTGTTAGATGTGCTCGCGCCGACTCGTGGGGTGGTCGCAACTCCCAAAAGTTTCAATAACCGCGCCGGCCTATCGCGGGCCATCTCCGAGAATTTGGTCGATGGCACCACGGTTTTCATCGCCGAGATGGGTACCTACGGCCCGGGTGAAATCTCGGCCATGACGGCCTGGTGCCCGCCGCGCATCAGCGTCATCACGGCCATTGGGCCGGTCCACCTCGAGCGCATGAAGTCCCTCGAGGTCATCGAGCGAGCCAAGTTCGAGATCACCAAGGGTGCCGAGATCGTGGTCGTGAACGTCGACGACGAGCGCCTGCACCACTGGCCCGCGAAGTTGGCGCCAGGCACCACGGTATGGACCGCCGGATCGGTTCACGAGGCCGATGTGCGCGTCGTGCGTGACGGCGACGAGTGGGTCGTCACGGCGCGGGGCCACACGCTGCGCGCCCCCGTGACGACGAGTGCTCAACCCACCAATGTGGCCTGTGCTCTGGCGGCGGGTCTCGCTCTCGGTGACGACCTCGACGGACTCGTGGCCCGACTCGCGAACCTGCGTCCGGTCGAACATCGTTCCCAAGCCGTGCGAGCGGCGTCGGGGGTGTGGGTCATCGACGACACCTTCAACGCCAACCCGGCCAGTGCGGCCGCGTCGCTCGCTCTGCTGCGAGATACTCCCGCGAACGGCCGACGCGTGGTGGTGACGCCAGGCATGGTGGAGCTGGGCCATCTCCAACGCGAGGCCAACGCCCAACTCGCCGCCACGGCCCGGGCTGATGGCGCCGAGCTGGTAATCGTGGGTCGAACCAACGCCCGGGCTTTAGCCGCCGGGTACGGCGAGGGAGCGAGACGGGTGGCCCGCCGCGATCAGGCCGTGGCCTGGGTGCGCGAGAACCTTCGCGACGGCGACGCCGTGTTGTACCTCAACGACCTGCCCGACCACTACCCTTAAATCTCGATGCAGCGAGGGCGTACATGATCGGTGTTCTATTTGGTGGACCATCTCCCGAGCACGACATCTCGATTCTGACGGGACTGCTCGCCCTCCGCGAGTTAGAGCGAACACACAGCGACGCCGTCGGCCTCTACTGGACCAAGTCCGGCGACTTCGTCGCCCTGCCCCCGACGGTCGAGGCGACCGACTTCGTCGACGGGGTTCCCGCCGGTGCGACCCCCCTCACGTTCAAGCCGGGCCCCGGCGGCGGCTTCGTCGAGGAAGGTGGCCGTTTCGGCCGCGAAAAGGCTCGCCCCCTCGAGGCCGTCGTGGTGGCGACCCACGGTGGCCCCGGTGAAGACGGCACCCTGCAGGGGCTCTTCGATCTGGCCGGTCTCGCCTACACCGGCCCGTCGGTCGCCGGCGCGGCTCTCGGTATGGACAAGTGGGCCTTTGGTGCGGTCGTCGCGGCGGCCGGACTTCCCACGCTGCCCCGCGTTCTGCTCGACGCGTCGACGACGTCGTTGCCGTTCCCCGGCCCCTACATCTTGAAGCCGCGCTTTGGCGGTTCGTCGATCGGTATCGACGTGGTGGCCGACCTCGACACGGCCCGCGCACGACTCGCCACCAACACCCACCTCGCGCGCGGGTGCGTGGTGGAGCCCTTCCGCGCGGACCTTTTCGACGTGCAGATCGCCGTGCGCACCTACCCCGAGGTGCAACTCTCCGCCATCGAGAAGCCCATTCGACGAACCTCGGGAGCGGAGATTCTCAACTACCGCGACAAGTACGTCGGGGGAGAGGGAATGGTCTCGGCGCCCCGAGAACTGCCCGCCGTCTTGCCCGGCGACCAGGCCTCGGTGATCGCCCAGTGCGCCCGGACTCTGGTGGAAGTCGCGAGTGTGCGTGGCGTCGCCCGTATCGACTTCCTCGCCAACGACACCGAGCTCTACGTGAACGAGATCAACACGATCCCCGGTTCGCTCTCCAAGCACCTCTTCGTGGAGCCGCCCGTCCCCTTCGACCGGCTGCTCAACGATTTGATCGCCGAGGCCACGGCTCGTCCTGCGGCGCGCTACTCCTCGGCGGGAGCGGACGGTTCGGTGCTGCGCGGAGCGGGATCAATCGCGGCCAAGCTCGCCTGAGCGCGCCATACGGATTCGACGCTGACGTAAGACGTCGTTGAAGGGGTCCACGAGCAGGCCCTGGTGGAGGGCCCACTGCGCGAGGTCGACGTTTCCCCTCGCCAGTGCGTCGTCGCACACGGCCGTGGCCGCCCAGGCGGCGTCACGCGCCAGCGTGGCCGCGTGTCCTTCGGCGAGAAACCATTCGAATCCCCGCAAAGCAGTGGCCAGTGGTTCACCCCGGATGAGTCCCAGTGCCCGTTCGGCGTGGGCCGCGCCGGCCGGACCGGCGTCCCGAGCGCGGGCGACGTAGGAGTGG
Organism: uncultured bacterium; assembly: GCA_963978125.1. Taxonomy (GTDB): domain Bacteria; phylum Actinomycetota; class Acidimicrobiia; order Acidimicrobiales; family RAAP-2; genus RAAP-2. The sequence continues at coordinate 4,165 of CAXBRI010000033.1, forward strand.
AAGAGGGTGACGTCGCAGGTCACGCCGTGTGTCGTGTACAAACCCGCGCTGGTGACGGGGTGGAGCCTCGGCCCCGCCTCGTCACGGCCCAAGGAGCGGCGCACGGCCGAGGCGGTGTTGGCCAGGGTGCGGATGGACGCATCGGTCTCGTCACCGCCGAGAACACGGGAACGTAGACGGTCACCGGTGATGGGCTCATCGTGGTGCAAGGCCAGGTAGGCCGTCATCTCCACGCACCGACGTCGCAGCGTGGCGAGGAACGGCTCGCTGAGGCCGCGGACCGTGGGCTCGGCGCGCAGCAACTCCACAACCACCCCCGGGGCCGCGTCATCGAGCGCCGGCGAGTGGGTGGTGGTCGGGCGAATCCGCACGCACAGGGCGCGAAGCTCGTCATCGAGTTCGCGGTCGTCACCCGTGAACACCACGAGTCCGTGGTGCAAGGAGCGAGTGGCCAGCGCGCGCAATAACTGGTCGTAGGTGGCGGCCAGTGTCAGGGTGCCGTCATGAAGAGCGGTGAGGACGGTCGAAAAATCGTCGCTGCGCCACGTGGGCAACACCGTTAACCACCCACCGGCACGAGCCAGCGACACGAGGGTGCCCACTTCCCCCGGACCCAGAGCGCAGGCGACGACGGGTTCGTCGCTCCGAGAGGTGGTTCTCGTGAGCGGGGGCACCACGTCCACGACGGCGTCAAACGCGTCTCCCAGGCTGGCGCGAAGCGCACTCAGTAGAGCGGGGTCGTGGCCGCGCAGGAGGGTCACGGCGTCGTCCACGTCCTCCGCGTCGGAAGTTTCATCACTCCGGCGAAGTTGATCGGCCCGGCGTTTGGCCGCGAGAGCGAGAGGCACGAGCGAGGCGCCCGGTTGATAGAGGGCTCGTCCATCACGCAGATGCGCGGGAGCCGGGGCCGAGTGGTGGGTCGCCACCGGTTGAGCGCCCGCGGGGTGTGCACCGAGGAAGGGCAGGAGGCTCAACACGAGGGTGGCGACCCACACGCTCCCGTTCGGCCCCAGTCGCTCACCACGCCGCAGACGCACGATGTTACGAATTGTGCTCGCCAGAAAACCCAGCCAAAACACGCAGAGTGCGACCAACAGGGCGCGCACGACCGCTTCGTGGGGTCGTGACGCGGCGGTCCCCCACCTCGTCGCGACGACGTAGGGCACCAGTCCCACGTAGATCAGCAGGGCCACGCCCTCGAGGGGTCCGCGCACCCTCCACTTCGTCATGGCTGGAGTAGGGCCCACTGCGCATCCTCGTCGCTGCTTCGCGCGTCGACGACCAGTTGGCAGTCCTGCGGGGAGGGGATGGTCAGCGAGGTGGTGACGGTCGATACCGCGCCACCGCAGTGCAGGGTCAGGACGGGATTCCCCGCCGCCACGGTTATGTGCCACGCGCCCGGTCCGCGCAGAGTCACTGTTCCTATCTGTCCGGCAGGAGTCTGGCTGGCGTACGTCTGGTTCGCTGCGACGACGTCGCCCGCGCCGGTCGCTCCGGTCGGCCCGGTCGAGCGCACGGAGGTACTGGGCGAGTGCACGGAGGTCGTGGTGGTCGGGCTGCTCGTAGTGGTCGCCGGTGGTGTCGTCGTCGTGGTCGAACTCACGGTCGGCGCGGGGCTCGACGAGAGGGAGAAGACCAGCACGAGCAGCAACAACGGGCTCGACCAGATCATCCAACTGGTGCTCGCGGGCCACCGACGTTCCCTCATGGAACGTGAAGGGTAGTGGAGGGTGGAGGTGCTCATCAGGGTTCACGGTGCTCACTTAGAGGAGGTGGTGCTGGGCGAAGACGCGCAGTTGCTGGCTCAACTGGGTGGTGGAGATGCGGTCCAGTCGCGCCAACTCGGAGAGTGACCGGCCTTCGAACACACGGGCGTAGGTGAGGCGGGCCAGTCGCTCGTGGGGCCCACCGGCCAGCGCGCTCAGCCGGGTCAGGAGCGGACTCGCGTCGGGGGCTTCCACATCGACGTTCTCGTTGCTGGCGCAGTAGGCGCGGGCCTGCTTCTCCTTCAGCATCCACCGGCGAAGACGGCCGCGAAGGGCCGACAGCAGGTCGGGCGCCGCGTACGGTCGGTGTTGGCCGGCCCAGTCGCGGAGCAGCTCGTCCAACAGGCCCACGCCGTGGGCGAAGAACTCGCGGGGGTCGTCAATCACGCCCTCGCCGAAGCGGAGTTTCCGGCACACGCTCACCACGCCGGGCAGCAGCGTCTGGAGCAGGGCGCGACGGATGACCGGGTCGGTGGCTTCTTCGAGCAGGGCAGCCACCACGGCGGCCCGCCATAAGACGGGACGCCCACTGCGGGGCTCCAAGAGTTCGACCATCTCACCCAGGTCCTCCACGCCGTCGATGCACAAATCTCGGTGTCGCTCCGCGAGGATGGCCGCGGAGCACCGAGAGGCGGGCCCCCGAGCCTGGCGACGCCAATCGTGGGTGAGCTGGGACAGGTAGTCAGGTGTGTTCATGAAAGGGGACTCCAGCAGGGGCCGTTCATATTGCGGCGCACAGTGGTCTGACCTAGGGTCGGGGCATGGACCTGGAGGCCTTTTACGAGGAAAACGAGGCTCGGCGCGAGTCCGAGGAGATCGAATTTGGCTCCGACTGGACCGACGCCGACGGTGTTTTCTACGAGCTGACCTGGATCGAGGCCACCGGCGAGTTGTACTTGATGACCGAGCCTGAGGCCGAACTGTTTGAAGACGCGTTCGGCGACTTCGTGGTGGACGACGCCGACCCCTCCGACCTCACGGTCGTGGTTATTTCCCAGCTGGACTCACTCAACGCCGTGGAGTCCGCGCTCGCCGGCTGGGAAGAAGCGATGATTCAGGAAAACTCGCTCAGCTGGCTGCACCAGCGCTTCGGCTGACCTAGAGATAGGGCGTCGAGGAGTTCGCCACTCGACACAGTCGCTTCAGCGACGGAGCCAACTGATCGAGCGACACGCGCTCGGCTTCGTTGATCTGGGTCATCAGTGCGTTCCAACTCCCGTCGGCCGACGTTGCGGCTGCCGCGTACTTCGTGCCCGCGAGCAGTTCGCCCATGGCTCGACTCTGGAGACGGTCACGTTGCGCGGCACTGACTCCGGGAAGTTCGCTCTTGTGCTGCAGTACCAATGCGCGGTGGACGTACGTGCACGCGGTGCGCGCTTGGGCCACGGCGTCGCCGGCTCCACATCCGGCCAAGGACAATGACGCGAGCGCCAAAGAAGTGGCGAGGACGAGGCGGGGCCTTAGGCGAGCCACGAGTCGGCGGCTTGGAGCAAGAAGTCGGAGACGCCCCGACCGCGCTCGAAGATTTCGCACAGCGGGTCTTCGCCCTTCGCGATTTGGCTGAGCGAGACGGCGTGGCGCGCCACGATGGCAATCCGTCGTTCGCTCGGATCGCCGGGCGAGGCGAACGAGTCGGTGGCCGAGATTTCGAGGGGCATCGCCACGCCTCCGACGGGAGCCAGCTCAATCGCGAGCGTCAACAAGTCGGGACTGTGGGGCATGGGTGGCAACATCCACGTCAGGACGAGGGGGAAGTGGAACTCGTCGGGCGGGTCGAGGTCTTCGGGGAGACCCAGCACCGCGTCCTCGAAGGCCAGCAACGTTCGCGGGTCCACGTCGAGTTCGATGTGGAGATCGACCGGACCACCACAAGCTTCTTCCGGGTGAAGGTCGACTTCCCACGCCTGGCGGAGTGAGTAGGTCTCGACGAAGTGGCGTTCGTCGTGAACGTGGAATCCATGCGTCACGGCGTGGTCTTTGAGGTCGGCAACGAAGCCGGCGACGTCAATGGCTGCCATTGCCCCTCACGATAGTGGTCGCCACGGGTAGGTTGCGTGTGTGTCCATTGACCACCGACGAACATTGTCCGCCTGCGCCGCCGAAATCGGGGCCGCCGTGGCGACCCACCAGCGCCGGGGCTACTCGGGGGAACGCGAAACTCAGTATCACCTTGATCTAACCGCCGACGAGGTGGCCGTACGGGTCCTCACCGGAGCCGGCTACCAGGTCGTCAGCGAGGAGTCGGGCGTGACGGGGTCGGGGGAGTATTCGGTCGTGGTCGACCCCATCGACGGGTCCACGAACTGTGACCGCGGCGTCCCTTTTTACGCCACATCCCTAGCCGTGCTGCGTGGCTCGGAGTTGGTGGCCGGGCTGGTGCGCAACCAGGCAACCGGGGCCGTCTTCTACGGCGAGCTTGGCGCGGGTGCCGATCGCGACGGTGTGAGGATTTCGACTTCTGGACGCCAAGAATTGGCCGAGTCGGTGGTGGCCTTTTCGGGAATGCCGCACCGCCATCTTGGGTGGCACCAATACCGCGCGCTGGGTGCGGCGAGTCTCGAGATCTGCCTCGTGGCTGACGGTTCACTCGATGCTTTTGGTGTCGCCGGCCATTCCCGACTTCATCCGTGGGATTACCTGGCAGGAATGCTGATTGCCCAAGAGGCGGGTGCCGCTGTGGCCGATTATCACGGGGAGCAATTGATTACCTCTGAGCGTGTTCCTCGCCAGCCATTCTTCGCCGCTTCGAAGTCTCTTCTTGAAGTCTTCGTAGGTGAAGGCATTCTGTGACATTCGGAGCAGTGGCGTAGGATTGCGCTCTCGGGCGTTTAGCTCAGTTGGTTAGAGCAGCTGATTTACACTCAGCAGGTCGGGGGTTCGAGTCCCTCAGCGCCCACGAATGGATGGCCCCTGAGTTTTTATCTCCGTTTTTCGAATCCCACTCCAGTCAGATTCACCGACGGCAGGCCGTCTCGTTGCACCAACTTGGTATCAAAGTGATACCATTCAAGTATGGCTTTGACCCTGCGAACAGATGACGAATTGGAACGCGCCCTGAGCATGCTCGCGGAAAGCGAAGGAACGTCTCGCCAAGACGTAATCCGTCGAGCTGTACTCGAGAAATTCGAACGGACAATTCACGAGGACAGGGTGCGTCAATCAGCGACGCGAATGATCGAAAAGTGGGGTGACGTGATTGAGCGACTCGCAAAGACGTGAGCGATTTCAACTACCTGTCTCTCGACGACGTCATTGAACTCGCAAGGAGGCTCGCGATTGGACCTGTGAGAGATCTTGGCCTCCTCGATTCAGCCCTGTATCGTCCCCGTTCCACCGCATTTGGAGAGGACCTCTACCCAAGCGTCGAGTTAAAAGCCGCTGCCTTGCTCCATTCCCTCATGAATAATCACGCACTCGTCGACGGGAATAAGCGCTTGAGCTTCGTTACCGTGAACGTCTTCTGTGATCTCAACGGCTTCGAAATTGCCTTAAACGACGATGATGCATTCAATCTGATTGTGGAGATTGCGGCATCCGACATTGATGTGGACAGCATTGCGAAACGATTGAATGTGATTCCCAAAAAGCATCGTTGACCTCGTGGCCTAGTTGAGTTAGCCGAGGTTGTCGACTATCCCACCGAGGGTCTTCATGTTGAAACCACCGATCGAAGTACCGCTTCGACTTTGTTTTGAACCGCCGTCACTGGTGGCTATGTACGGCGCCACGGAGTGCGCGAGACTGGGCAGCGTGAGTGTCTGCAGGTAGACCTTTCCCGG
>CAXBRI010000034.1:0-9661 GCA_963978125.1 uncultured bacterium
GGTGCGGGAAAGACCACCAGCCTCCGAGCGCTGTCGGGCCTCCACCGCCCTTCGCGCGGTTCGGTCACCTTCGATGGCCGCGACATCACCAAACTGCCGGCTCACGAGATGGTGAGTTTGGGTATCAGTCACGTTCCGGAAGGTCGCCGCATCTTCTCCACGATGACGGTGGTGGAGAACTTGGAAATGGGTGCATTCCGACGTTCGCGCCAAGAAGCCCAGAATTTCGATGCCGTGTTTGGCTTGTTCCCGATCCTGAGCGAGCGTCGTAAGCAGTTGGGCGGCACGTTGTCCGGAGGCGAGCAGCAGATGCTGGCCATCGGCCGCGCCTTGATGGCGCAACCCCGACTTCTGTTGCTTGACGAGCCGTCACTCGGACTTGCCCCCAAGATTATTGAAGCAATATTTGAAATCATCGAGACGATTCGTAGTCAAGGTGTGACGGTTCTCTTGGTTGAGCAAAACGCGAATCAAGCTCTACGTATCGCCGACCGTGGATACGTTCTAGAAGGTGGCGAAGTTCTCTATGAAGACTCGGCTTCGGCACTTCTCGCTGATGACCGCGTTCGGCGGGCCTATCTCGGCGGTGAGTAGCGAACCGATTGAGATACCTGCGGACTTCCATCCCAGCGCGGCAAGAGTGGCCCGCGTCTTGGTCGACCGAGGGGTGAAAGGTCCGTTCCGGCAATTCGACGCGTCCACGAAAACAGCCCGTGATGCCGCTGACGCGCTGGGCGTCGATGTGGGCGCAATCGCCAGCAGTTTGGTGTTTCTGGCCGACGGCGCGCCTTTCGTTCTACTCAAGAGTGGATCGTTCCGAGTGGACGTGGACATCCTTCGTTCGGTGATGGTTGCCAACGTGGTTCGCATGGCCTCCCCCGATGAAGTCCGGGCGGCGACGGGTCAGGCTATTGGTGGTGTTTCGCCCGTCGGTTGGCCGGCGGCACTCCCGGTCCTTATCGACGTGGCGCTGAGAGACTTTCCAGTCCTGTACGCGGCATGCGGCACGGGTAACGCGGTGTTCGCGACAACCTTTGATGAGCTCGTCTTTTTGACCGGGGCGCTTTCGGTAACCCTTCGGTAAATCATTGGCGCATCGTTCGCGATGCGACCGTTGAGAGCCTCGATGAGGAGGTTCCATGATTGACCGAGACTGTTGGCGCGACGTGACGGACGTTTTTGAGGCCGGACTGAAACGTGTCCTGCTGTACGGGCCGCCGGGCACCGGAAAGACCCACGCAGGCCTGTACACGGGTAGCCGGGTTCGGGCCGAACGGCTGGTCTGCACCGAGGATCTGACCACGGCTGAAATCACCGGCACATGGATGCCACGAGGTGCAGACCGCTGGGAATGGATCGAAGGACCCGCAATACGCGCATGGCGGGGAACTGACGGTCGGGGGGACCGACTAGTCGTGGACGAGGTCGACAGAGCCTCCGGAGACGCCCTCTCGACGTTGCTCGCCATGACGGATTCTCCCGAGTCAGCCCGCTGGCGTAATCCCGAGACGGGAGAGTGGTTGCAACCCGGACCCGAGTTCAGCGTCGTGATGACGTCGAATGTCGAATCACCTGAAGATCTGCCGGCTGCGCTGCTAGATCGTTTTCCGGTTCGAATACTGATTGACCGGCCTCATCCGGCTGCGACCGACCGCTTGAGCCCCGATCTTCGCCCGATGGCTTTGGCCGGTTCGTTGGGGCCCGAAGGGCGCCGGGTTTCTCTGCGGGCGTTCTACGCCTTCGACGGACTTCGGGCGAAGGTGGGGGAAGAGCGAGCCGCCGAACTCCTGTTCGGTACGGCTTCCGGACGCGGGCTGCTCGACGCACTCATAGTTGCTCGGATGGGCTCGTGAGCCTGATCTTTCCTGAGATCGCAGGGCAACGCGATGATGTCCCCGCGGGTCGCTGGGTTCTGCGAGTGGGCGGGACCGCGCGCGGAACGGCGAGTTGTGACATCGGCAACCGCATTCTGGAAGTTCCTCTCGGCCCCGGCAATCTTGACCGAGTGGTTCGGCTTCACGAATTGATGCACCTGCGGTTGAGCCCACTCGTGACGCCCAGCGTGGAATTTCCGAAAGATGTTGCACCGCGAGCTCTCGAATGTGCCGAGGAGTTACGCGTGAATCATGTTCTTAATCTTCTCGGAATGGACACCGAACTGCTTTGTGACGGTTCGGAAAAGTCGGGCGGTGAACGTCTGGTCGCGGGTGGTCACTGGAATGAAGCGGTGTGCTTTCTCGCCGCGGTCATGGGAACTGGAGGTGAGAAGTCATACTTGTCGGGGGTTGCCAAGGCGAACAGGGAATGGGCCGCGGCACTTCGAGTCGTGCGCAAACGGCTGCACGCAATTCGTGACTCGCTCAAGCTCGACACAATCACCGGCACGACACTTCGAGAGTCGGGGCTCAACGAGGGTTACGAAACATTCACCATTCCCATCGCCCGCGTTCTGACTCGGGCCATGTCAGCGAGAGTCCCACACGATGCGCTGGAGCGAAGGCAGTTTGCGAGATCGCTCGAGCCGGGCGGACGACGACCACCCACCGGGCGCTTTGCGGACCTCAAGTGGGCCGGCGACGAGCCGGATTGGTTGTCGCGACGTTTCGCGAGTGTCCCGAAGTGGCGACCGTACGCAACTGGCACCTCAATGAGGTACCCATCACGGCTGTTGACCGACCCCCACCGACGAGCTTTCGGTCGGCGCGCGAGAGGCCGAGGGGGAGTCGTTGTTATTGACCAGTCGGGATCAATGGACCTGTCCGTAGACGACCTTGAAAGAGTCCTGCGGGTGTCGCCAGACGCCACGATTCTTGGATACTCGCACCGACCCGGGGATATCGGCTCGACTCCCAATGTCTGGACGATTGCTCTTCCCGGCTCCCGCTCGGTCGTCACGCGCGAGGGCAACGTCGGCAATGGCGTCGATGGGCCAGTTCTTGAATGGGCTGCCCGTTGGCGCCGACCGGGGGAGCCTCTGGTCTGGGTGACCGACGGCCAAATCACGGATTCGCACGACCACCCAGATCCTCGTCTGGCCCAGGAGTGCGCTCGGCTCGTTCGCCGCCATGGCGTCCGAATGGTTCGGTCGGTTGCCGAGGTGGGGCCGTCTCTACGGAATGGCAGGTTGGCTGACCAAGAAAAATTCGGTCGTGTGGGCCAAAAATTGAGGGAAATCTAGGCCATTTCACTCAAAATCGGGCTTGACACGAACACTTGTTCGCTATAGTTTATCGAACAGATGTTCGTTAAAGGAGTGTCGGAAATGGCCATCTTGGAATTGGTTGAATCGCCACAGTTTGATGAAGCTCCCCGTTTGCGCCTCGTTGAGCCCGTTAGTGATTCTCACCGCTCGGTGGGGTCCCTCTCGGTCTCACAGCGGAGGGTTCGACGGGCGGCCATTCGGGCGCGGCGTAGGGCCCTTGCGCTGATTGTGGGCTTTGTGTTCCTTGTAGCCGTGTTGTGCGTACCCAGCACGGTCTTTGGAAGCACGGCACAGTCCGGAGCTTCGTTTGACGGAGCGACATATGGCTCGCTGCCTGCCGGTAGTGCCTACATCGTTCAACCGGGTGACACGTTGTCGTCAATTGCCCGGGCAATCAATCCAATCGCTCCGGAACAAGCCCAGAAGGAACTCGTGGCGGAGTTGCGTTCGACCATCATCACGCCCGGTGAGCGCATCGTAATTCCCTGATTTGTAGGGCTTTTGGCTGTACCGTGGAGAAGTGCGGTGTCCATTTTGTTCGGTGGATGACGATCGCGTAGTCGACTCTCGGCTGGCGGAGGATGGTGTTGCCATTCGGCGTCGTCGAGAGTGCGCTGCCTGTGGTCGCCGTTACACCACATTTGAGCGCATCGAAGAGGTTCCCCTCATGGTCGTGAAGCGATCCGGGGACCGGGAGGCTTTCGATCGAGCCAAATTGACTGCCGGAGTCCAGTCGGCCTGTAAGAACCGACCGGTCGACGAGGCGGCAATCGAATCCATCGTCTCGCAGGTTGAAGAGGCCATGCGTCTCCTCGGTGCGACGGTGGCGAGTGAGGAGATCGGCAAGGCGACCCTAGAGGCTCTGCGAGCGGTCGACGAAGTGGCCTACGTACGCTTTGCGTCGGTCTACAAGGGATTCGACGAAGCCAAGGACTTCACTCGAGAAGTAGGCAACCTCGTCAAGACCACTGCGCCGAAACACCGTCGATAACGTGCGCCTGTTGGACCTCGAGCCACGTTCGGTAGTGGCCGTCTACGCCCACCCGGATGATGCTGACGTCGCGGCCGGCGGACTACTGGCGCGCTGGGCCATGGCGGGTGCCCAGGTGCATCTCGTCGTGGTATGTGACGGTGCCAAAGGATCTCACGCCCCCTCAGCCCAAGGGCCTGAAATTCGGGCGGTCCGACGGGCCGAGCTGGAGAAGGCCTCGGCGCTGCTGGGATTGACCAGCGTCCGGTGCCTCGAACATTCCGACGGGGACATTGTCAACGATGACGCTCTGCGGTCCGAACTGGTCGGCGTGGTGCGAGCTCTGCGACCTGAGGTGGTGCTCGGCCCCGACCCCACGGCCGTGTTCTTTGGTGGCGCCTACATCAATCACCGTGACCATCGCGAGACGGGGTGGGCGCTGCTCGATGCGGTAGCCCCGGCGGCGGCGATGCCGCTGTACTTCCCAGAACAAGGGACGCCTCACGCCGTGATGAACCTGCTGCTGTCTGGCACGCACGAGCCTGACGTGGTGGCGAATATCTCATCGGTGATCGATCTTAAAGTGTCGGCGGTACTTGCTCACGCCAGTCAGATCGAGGGTGACCACTCCGCGGTGGCCGAAGTGGTTCGAGCCCGGGCCCAGCAGGCCGGTCGAGAGGTTGGAGTGAGTTTTGGCGAGGCCTTTCGTAGTGTCGAACTCACCTTCTAGACCAACGGTCGACCAAGCGCCCATCCTCCATATCGACTTGGACGCATTCTTTGCCTCCGTTGAAATCCTGGACAACCCCTCGCTCGCGACCCAACCCGTGGCCGTTGGTGGCAGCGGGGATCGGGGAGTCGTGGCCAGTGCCAACTACGAAGCGCGACGCTTCGGAGTGCACTCGGGGATGTCGAGCGCGATGGCCCGTCGCCGTTGCCCGTCGTTGGTCATGTTGCCGGGTCGATTTGACCGGTACGAGGAGTATTCGTCCCGATTTCACGACATCGTGCGTGACGTGACGCCCACCTTTGAGCCACTAGGTCTCGATGAGGTGTTCTGCGACCTTCGAGGCCTACGGCGACTTCGTGATGATTCAGTGGGTATCGGTGAAGACCTGCGAGGTCGCCTGCTCCGGGAATTGGGTCTCCGAAGTGGTGTCGGGGTCGCGCGCAACAAGCTGTTTGCGAAGCTCGCATCGAAGGCCGCGAAACCTCGGACCGAATCCGGTCGAGTCGCGGAGGGCCTTGGTGTGGTGTGGGTATCGCCTGAGATGGAGAAGCAGTGGCTTGACGAACTAGGCGTTCGGGCTCTGTGGGGGGTCGGACCAGCCACCGCGGCCAAACTGGAGTCACTCGGCTTAGTGAAGGTCCGGGACTTGGCCCGGGTCGATGAGGTGTCACTTGCACGGCACCTAGGTCCTTCGCTGGCCGCAACGTTAATCGGGTTCGCCCGGGGTGATGACCCCCGCCAGGTGGAAAGCGAGCGACGAGCCAAATCAATTGGACACGAGGAGACTTTCGCGCGGTCGCTTGTCGGGGCTGATGAAGTCTCCACGGAATTACGTGGTCATGCCGGAATCGTCGCCCGGGCTCTGCGGGCGCAGGGAGTCGTGGCCAAACGCCTTAATGTCATCGTCCGGTACGACGACCTCACCCAAGTGAGTCGGTCGCAGACCCTGCCCTTTGGCATCGACGACGATTTGGCCATTCATGCGGTGGCAGATGCACTCGTGGCCTCTCTCGTGGGTGGCCGTTCGATTCGCCTCCTGGGGCTGCACGTCTCGGTCTTCGTGGAGCGCGATGAGAATCCCGTTCAACTGGCCTTTGACATGAACGCGACGCCGGGAACACCCCAAGAGGATCCCTTGGCGGTGTCGAGACGGCGCCAGACGCACTTTGACGCCCTGCGTGATGCAATCGACGAGGTCCGCACTCGCTTCGGCACCGAAGCCGTGGGAACGGCGGGCGAATTGGGGTCGGACGGACTGACGGTCGAACGTCAACGTGGCTCTCACGCTTTCGGCCCCGAAGCCGCTGGGTCGTGATGCTCGTGCCGTGGGCGGTAGAGTGGGAACTTCCGGCGGCGTGGCCGAGCGGTTAGGCAGGGGCCTGCAAAGCCCCGTAGTCCGGTTCGACTCCGGACGCCGCCTCCAGATTCACCCCGGCCGCGGTGCGTATGCGCCCGGTCGGGGTGACCTTCTATTTGTAGACCTTGACGGTCGCGCCGACGGGGACGATGCCCGTGCGCCAAATCCAGTCCATGGCGGCAATGCTGAGGCGCGCGCAACCGTGGGAGGCGGGGTACGGCGGAACGTCGTAGGCGCCGTGCAGGGCCACGCCACCGGTGAAGTACTTCGGCCGGTACAAGCCACCGAGGGGGCCCACGTCCCATTTGTTGACCTGGTAGTACACGTGGAAGAGGCCGGTCGGTGTGACGGCGACGCCACTGACGCCGTTCTCGCTGTAGCTGTATCCACCACCCGTTGAGGTGTTGAGGGTTACGAGCAATTGCCCATCGCGGATGATCATGACGACTTGGTGGCTCAGCGAAATCTCAACCGCGTTGCCCGACGTGGTGTGGAGGGGGAGGTGCATCAGCGACATAATGGCTCGGGCCGTCGCCGCGTCTACCCGTCCCGTTCGCGGGAGGTTGTTCACCTTCTGAACCGCGAAGACGGCCTGCTCGGTGGTGGTGCCGAACACCCCGTTGGGGGATCCGAGCCAGTAAGTGCCGCGAATCAGGGCGCGTTGGAGAGCGGTGACGGCCGGGCCCTTGCTACCGATTCGGAGCCCAAGGGGGAATGGGTACGGAGAGGTGGTGGTCGTGACCGGCACCGTGGTCGAGGTGACTGTTGTGGTGGTGCTGGGGTCTCCCGTGGGCGATGCGCCAGCCGGTGTGACCGCCGCGGGCAGCGTCACGAGGCCCGTGAGTGTGAACAGGGCTATCCAGCGGGCGCGACGAAGCATCTCTCAACTGTAAGGCAGGCAACAACCTATAACGGGTCATTGGCGCGGCGCACGAGGTCGCCGACTTCCTCGTCGCTCAGGCTAATCCCCGCGAAGCGCAGCATCTGGGTCATTCGGAAGTCGTCGGTCATTCGCCGGAGCACGGGATTCGTGTCGAGAACCTCGCGCATCACAGGAGGCATACGGTCGAGCACCTCGGTCAAAAGATTCACCCCCACGGGGTGATCGCGCCATTCGGTCATGGTGGAGTGCCCCGTTAGGGCCGGACGGTAGGGATCACCACCGACTTCGACATCGGTGCTCAGAACTGTGTCATCACAGTGTCGGCCGACCGTGAATCGGTAGACGATACCTTCCACCACCCATTGATGTATGACCGGGTCGAAATAGGCCAGGTCACGGCGAGGAATGTGGATGGTGATGTCCCGTTGCTCGCCCGGTTCGAGCCACACGGTGGCGAATCCTTTGAGTTCGCGAAGCGGGCGGGCAACGCGAGACGTAGTGGCGGGTGCTACGTAGAACTGCACCACGTCGTGACCCGGTCGACGCCCCGTGTTCGACACTCCCACCGTGAGGTGGACCCCTTCATCGTCGACGTGGGCACGCAAATCCCCGTAGGCAAACTCGGTGTAACTCAGGCCGTGGCCGAAGGGAAATACGGGTTGCCGTCCCGTGTGATGCAGTCCGCGATAGCCGACGAAGAGCCCCTCGCCGTAACGAACGTGGTCCTGGTCACCGGGGAAATTGGCGAAACTCAAATGGTCGCGGGGGTCGGCGGCGATGCTCTCGGCGAGACGTCCCGAGGGGTTCGCAATCCCGAAGAGGAGATCGGCAATGGCGCCGCCACCGGCTTCGCCCAGTAACCAACCTTCAAAGACGGCTGGCACATCGTCAATCCATTCGGCGACATCCACGACAAGTCCGTTGGTCAAGATGACCACCACGTTCGGATTCGTGGCCACCAACCGAGACAGGAATTCGCGTTGAGGCAGGGCAGGAGTAGTCAGTTGGTCGAAACCTTCTGATTCGAATGATTCGGGGTTGCCTAGGAAGGCGAGAACAACGTCGGCCGAGGCTGCGGCTTGATAGGCGGCACGCGCCATGTCGCTGTCCGGGTCGAAGGGGCCCTCCAAGGGGAATCCCGGTTCGCAACTGAACTCGGCCGCGGGGGCGAGTTTCTGGAGTTCTTCGAAGGGGATGTCCAGTCGGTTCGGTACTACCCGCGAACTTCCCGAACCCTGGATACGCGGCTCGAGGGCAAACGCTCCGACGACGGCGATCCGCTGTCCGGCCGTCGGGTCGAGTGGGAGAATCCCGCCCTCATTCTTTAAGAGCACGGCCGCGCGTCTCGCCACCTCGCGAGCCAGGTGGTGGTGGGAATCACGGTCGTACTGGGGGGTCTTCTCGGATCTCCCACAGCGGCGCATGAGTTGCACCAGTCGGGCGGCGCTGCGGTTGAGAACCTCCTCGTCGATTTCTCCCTGGGAGTAGGCCTCGCGAAGTTCGTCAGTGCTCTGCGGGTCGGCCGGCATCTGGAGGTCCAGGCCGGCGCGGAGGGCGGACGGTCGATTCACCACGGCACCCCAGTCGGACACGACCAGTCCGTCGTAGCCCCACTCGTCTCGCAAGACGGTCGTCAGCAGCCAGGGGTTTTCAGATGCCCACACCCCGTTAATGCGGTTGTAGCTGCACATCACGGTCCACGGGTGCGAATCGGCAATGACGTTCATGAAGCTTCGTAGGTACAGCTCGTAGAGTGGCCGCTCGTCGACGTCGGCGCTGACGCTCATTCGACGAGTTTCTTGGTTGTTGACGGCGAAGTGTTTGAGAGAAGCACCCACGCCCTGGGACTGCAGGCCCCTAATCCACGCGGCGGCGAGTCCCGCCGAGACGAGAGGGTCCTCCGAGAAATATTCGAAGTTTCGTCCACATACAGGAACGCGTTTGAGGTTGATGCCCGGTCCGAGCACAACATGAACCCCCTCCGCCCGAGCCTCTTCGCCGATGGCCCGACCCACCCGTTCCGCGAGGGCCGTGTCAAAGGTGGAGGCGAGGGCCACTGCGGGAGGGAAGCACGTGGCGCGAAGGCTGTCTTCAAGACTGGCGGAGTCGCGGGCCATCAGACGAAGTCCGTGGGGGCCGTCCGAGAGGCGAAGCAGGGGAAGCCCCATCTCGCGCACGGGCTGGGTGACAAACATTCCTTTGCCCGACAACATGGCCAAGCGTGTTTCGAGCGGTAGGTCGGCTACTTCCACACAGATGTCATCGAATTCGGACATACGCCTCCTGTCACCGCGAAGTTAGCAACTCCTGTCACACCCCCGTGATGTGCTGGAGCCATGTTGTGGACAGTTCAAGGACGCCATGGTCGCCATTTTCGCGACTTTTCGTTGGAGGCTCATTCAGTTGCGCAAGCCAAGCGCATAGCGCTGGAGCTGGCGGGTTTCTACGCCGAACACGGATCGGGGACCTACGGACCGATGGTGTGGCGAACGGGGACCTTGACGTTGGTGTCCGAGCTC
>CAXBRI010000035.1:0-9602 GCA_963978125.1 uncultured bacterium
CGATGTACGAGTGACCCAACTGCAAAGCCTCTCGGAGGGAGAGTTCCAGCACCTTCTTGGCCCGCGGGGTGAACGGGGGCGAGCCGGGCGAGGGATTGGGGTTGGCCCCGATGGACTCTTCGATCTTTTCGCGCACGACGTCGTAGGTAACCCCTAGGGCGTCCAGCGCTTTGAACGCCACGCCCTCGCCCTCTTTGATCAGTCCGAGCAGGATGTGCTCGGTACCGATGAACGAGTGGTTGAGGTCACGGGCCTCTTCTTGGGCCAGCACCAACACCCGTCGGGCCCGGTCGGTAAAGCGCTCAAACAACGTCGACTCCTTTTGTCGCTGGCCTCATTGTACCGGGGTGCTCTGACGCCAAATCTTCGGCCCGATGCTAGAGACACCATGACCTCTAGGCTGATTGTGTGAATCCGCACGAGCGTCTCGGCCTTCCCCTCGTGGTGGAAGATCTCGGTCGTCTCGAAACGTTGCTCGCCGAATCGGTCGTCTTCGGTGATGAGTATTTGGACTCGGTCACGACCCACCTCATTTACGCCGGTGGCAAACGCCTCAGGCCCCTGTTGGCCGTGGCCGCCGCCACCGGTGGCACCCGAGCCGCCACGCAAGAAGATCTCCTCGGTGGCGTCGCCCTGGAACTCATGCACCTCGCCTCGCTGTATCACGACGACGTAATGGACGAGGCTGACGTGCGGCGCAATGTCGACTCGGTGAACGCCCGTTACGGCAACCTCGTCGCCATCGTGGCCGGCGACTACCTCATGGCCCGCTCGGCGGCGATTGCGGCCGATCTCGGCACAGAAGTGGCCAGCCTGCTCGCGCACACCTTGGCCGCCCTCACGCGCGGCCAGGTCGCCGAAGTGCGCACCACGTTCGACATCACGCGGACCGAAGCCGATTACTACGCGGCCATCGAGGGTAAGACGGCGTCGCTCATGGCCTCGAGTTGCCGCGTAGGCGCAACAACCGCGGGTCACTCCCCCGCCGTGCGTGAAGCCCTCACCACATACGGCCGCTGCTTCGGCATGGTGTACCAACTCCGTGACGACGTGCTCGACATGACGGCAGTCGACGGCCAACTCGGTAAGCCGGCCGGTCAGGACCTCGCCGAGGGTGTCTACAACCTCCCCGCGCTCTACGCCCTCCAGGACCCCGTCGCGGGACCGCGCCTGCGCGAGTTGCTCGGCCGTCCGTTGAACGACGACGAGCGCGAGGAAGCACGATCCCTCGTGGTCTCGACCGATGGTGTGGACAAGACTCTTCTCGCCGCGCAGTCCTTCTTGGCAGAAGCCGACGAGGCTCTCGCGATTGTCGACCCGGGGCTTCGCGCCGCTCTCGGGTCGCTGCTGGCCGGACTACTTGAGGACCTGCCAGTTCCCCAGCGCTGACCTAGTCGCGAAGCGGCTTCAGTGTCGGGAAGGCGATGATCTCCTTGATGTTCGCCTCGTCGGCAATCAGCATCGCTAAACGATCCATGCCGATTCCGAGTCCGGCCGTCGGAGGCAAACCCCACTCGAGCGCGCGGATGTAGTCCTCGTCGATGCGCATCGCCTCATCGTCACCGGCGGCGGCGAGTCGCGCCTGGTCCTCGAACCGCGACCGCTGGTCCACGGGGTCGATCAACTCGGAGAATCCATTGGCCAGTTCGCGGCCCACGCAGTAGGCCTCGAAACGCTCCGTAAGTTGATCATCGGCGGGGTGACGGCGCGCGAGTGGCGACACCTCAACGGGAAAATCGGTGACGAAGATCGGCGACCACAGGTTGTCCTCGCACGTCGCCTCGAAGAGTTCGCTCAGACACCGTCCGGCGCCCCACGAGGCGTGCACCTCCACCCCACGCGCGCGCAAGAGAGAAGCCAGGTGTTCACGGGGCGTGCGCACCGACACTTCCTCCCCGCAGCCTTCGCTGGCCAGTTCGGCCATCGTGCGCCGGGGCCACGGGGCCGCCAGCGAGAGTGGCTTGCCCTGGTACATCAGTTCCGTGGTGCCGAGCACGTCGCGGGCCACGTCGGCCACGAGGTTCTCGGTGAAGGTCATCATGTCCTCGTAGTTCCAGTACGCGGCGTACAGCTCGAGCATCGTGAACTCCGGGTTGTGCCGCGGGCTCACACCCTCGTTGCGGAAGACGCGGCCGAGTTCGAAGACCCGTTCAAATCCGCCGACCACGAGTCGCTTCAGCCAGAGCTCGGGGGCGATGCGCAGGTAGAACTGCGAATCGAGGGCGTTGTGGTGCGTGACGAAGGGACGCGCCGCCGCCCCCGTCGGGATGGCGTTCAGCATCGGGGTCTCCACTTCGGTGAATTCCTGTTCCCAACACCGCTGGCGCACCGCGCGCAACACGGCGCTGCGGCGCTGTAGGGACACCCTGGTCTCGTCGTTGGCCCAGAGATCGGCTTCGCGGTGCCGGTACCGCATGTCGACGTCGGCGATGCCGGCCCACTTGTCACCGAAATTATGGAGGGCCTCGGCCAGGCGCACCCACGAGGTGACTTTGACCGAGAGTTCCCCGCGCTTGGTGCGCACCACTTCTCCGGTCACGCCCACCCAGTCACCCAGATGGAGGCCGGTGAATTCCTCAAAATTCTCGGTCACGGCGCTGAGGGCGAACAACTGAATCGACCCGGACGAATCAACCATGGTGGCGAAGGCCAACTTGCCCTGCACGCGCGAGAGCATGATGCGCCCGGCCACCGAGACTGTGACACCCGATTCCCCGCCGTCGGCGAGAGTTCCCCACGCGTCGTGGATTTGCGCCGCGTAGTGCGTGTGCGCGAAACGGTAGGGGGCCTCACTCATGGTGTGCCCATGCTACGCAGAGCGCGCTCAGCCGACGCGTTACGAGACGTTCAAGCCATCTGGCGTTCGTGAATGAGTCGCAGACCGTGGAGCGTGAGCCACGGCTCGACGTACTGAATGGTCCGCGAGTGCGGGGCGATGAGCGACGCCAATCCTCCGGTGGCGATCACCGTGGAGGGCCCGAAGTCGGCCTGGATCCGCGCCACCATGCCGTCCACCTGGGCGGCGAAGCCGTAGAGGACACCGGATTGAATCGATTCCACCGTGGAACGGCCCACCACCGAGCGGGGTTCGACCAGTTCGACCGAACGAAGTGCGCTGGCGTGGGAGTACAGCGCCTCCAACGAAATCGCCACCCCGGGAGCGATCGCGCCACCCAAGTACTCGCCCTTGTCGCTCACCACGTCGAAGACAGTCGCCGTTCCCATGTCCACGACGATGAGCGCTCCGGGGTAGAGGTCGAAGGCGCCCACCGCGTCGGCGATGCGGTCGGCCCCGACCTCCTTGGGGTTGTCGTAGAGGATGGGCATACCCGACTTCACCCCGGGCCCGATCACGGTGAGCGGCAAGTCAGAGAACCACCGCTGGGCCATGCGACGAAGTTGCGTCGTCACCATGGGGGCCGACGACGAGATGGCGATGGCTGAGACAATCGAGTGCAAGTCGAGGCCCTCGAGGTCGAGCAGCTGCGTCAGAGTGACGGCGTGCTCGTCGGGTGTGCGCGAGGCGATGGTCGACATCCGCCAGTGATAGGCCAGTCCCCGTTCACCGCTGGCGCGACCGAGTCCCGCCGCCTCGGGACCCACTTCGCTTTCGCCGAAAAGTCCGATCACCGTTTCGGTGTTGCCCACGTCCATCGCCAACAGCATCAGGATCTCCTCATCATCACGGGTCCGTTATCAATAAGTCGCACCCCGTCGACCACCACGCACAGCAGCAACCGGGCTTCACCGTGAAAGTCCGGTCCGGCGGCTCGCACCGTGGCCGGGTCGACCACGTCGGCGTAGAGGACCTCGAGGCCTTCGAGTTCACGGGCCACGACCTCGGCCACTTCGGCCAACGTCCAGCGCCCCTCATGAACGACTCGAAGGAGCCGACTCAACGCCACGGCCCGTCCGCGGCCCGACGCACTCAGACGCACGTTGCGACTCGACAAAGCCAGTCCATCGTGGTCGCGCACCAACGGCACCGCGACCACGTCCACGTCAAAACCCAGGTCGACCGCCAGCGTGCGCACGACCGCCACCTGCTGATAATCCTTTTCACCGAAGTAGGCCCGGCCCGGCCCGTTGAGAGCGAACAACTTCGTGACGACACTGGCCACGCCATCAAAGTGGCCGGGTCGACCGGCGCCCTCGTAGTTGTCCGCGACGCCACGCACCGACACGGTGGTGGACGTCGGCTCGGGGAACGAGGGCCACATCTCACCGAGTTCCGGGCGCACCAGCAGGTCAACCCCCGCTTCTTCGCAGATCCGCTCGTCAGCGGCCGGCGTGGACGGATAGGCGGCGAGGTCCCCCGCGTCGTTGAACTGCCGGGGATTGACGAAGATGGTTGCCACGACGAAGTCGCACTCCGCGCGCGCGGTGCGCATCAACGTGGCGTGACCCTCGTGCAGAGCACCCATGGTGGGAACGAGGCCGACCACCTTCCCGTCACCGCGGGCACCTTCCGTGGCGGCCCGCCAGTCGGCGAGCCGGGTCACCACTCTCATCGGGCGCTGCGAGCCCGACTCTCGGCCAGTTCGAAGGCCCGCTGCGAGAGAGCGACGTACAGCGCCCGTTCGGATTCGGGAATCGCCGCGAGGTGGGCGTCAATGGTGGCGAGATCGCCCCGCGCCGCCGGTCCGGTCAATGCCGCGGCCGGACCCTTGGCCGCCACGTCATCGAGAGCTTGGCGGGCCAGGCCGATGAAGTCCTCGTGCGACAAGCCCGCCGCCGCGGCCAGTTCACCGACGTGGGCGAACAACGCCGTGAGATGGTTGGCGGCCACCGTGGCCGTCGCGTGGTACCGGGCGCGGTCGGTGTCGGACACCGACACAGTGCGGCCACCGAGAGAGGCCACGATGTCACGCACGAGTGCGTCGCCACTCACGGCCCAGGTGGCCCCGACCAGGCGGGTCGCGCCGGTCATGGCGTCTCCGAGAACGCACAAGGGGTGCAACGTCGCGGTGCGCACGTGGGGAGCGAGCACCCGCGTGTCACGAGAACCCGCCACGTGGGCCAACACGAAGTCGCCCTCGGGAATCGTCGCGGCCACCGCGGCGATGGCGTCGTCAGGCACGCACAACACGACGAGGTCGAAACCCGCGGGGTCGAACAGGTCGTCATGGTGCCGCAAAGTCACGTCATGACCCACCGCGCTCAGGGCGCCCAGAAGTGAGGTTCCGGCACGGCCGGCCCCCACGAGAAGAACACGCATCGTCACTCCGTTCCAGCCCCTCGCGGGTGCCGTTCGGTTACTGCAACGAGTTGAGTGTACCGAGGAGTTGCACCCCTGTCACGTCCCCGACTGGCCCGAACCGGGCACCTACCTCGGGGGCCACCTCGGAGAGAGGGACCAACACGAAAGCCCGCTCACCCATGCGCGGATGGGGCACCGTCAACTCGGGGTCGTCACTCTCCCACTGGTCGTAGAGGAGGAGATCAACGTCGAGCGTGCGCGGTCCCCACCGCACGTCACGAACCCGGCCGGCCGCTTCTTCGGCTCGCCGGATTCGCGCTAGCAGCTCGTGGGGTGAGGCCGACGTGGTCACCTCGAGCACCAGGTTCCAAAAGTTGTCCTGCTCGACGCCGCCCCACGGATCCGTCTCGTACACCGAGGACAGTCGATGGGGCTCTCCCGCGGCCATCACGTCCACTGCCATGCGCAGGTGGGCGGCTCGGTCGCCGAGATTGGAACCGAGTGAGAAGTATGCGATCGCCACTAGCGACGCAGAGTGACGCGCACGCCCACGCTCGTGACGTCCGCATCCACCGGCGGCTTGAGCTTGCGCACCGCCACGGTTGTCGACGCGATGAACCCGTCGAAGGCCAGCACCGCTTCACCGACCCGGTGAGCCAACGTTTCGAGGAGAAGAAAGCGCCCGTCGTGCGACACCTCTTCCACCTTCTTGATGACCTCGGCGTAGTTGGTGGTGAGGGCGAGATCATCCGTGCGCGCCGCATCGGTGAAGTCACGTTCGATGTCGATGTCGAAGGCCAGGGGCTGGTACCGGACGCGCTCCTCGGGGAGAACGCCCACAATGGTGCTGACGTGCAGGTCGCGGATTTCAATGACACTCATGAGGACTTCAACGGTAGGTCGGCCAGCAGGGTGCGGCCATCGGGTCCGAGCGAGCGATGAAATAGCCGCTCCACCGCGGCCACGGCCGTAGGCACCGCCGTCACCCGTTCGCTCCACAGCAGGTACCCGGCGAGGACGCCCAGCAGACGGTCGGACACTTCGTCGGAGTGCAGCAGCGTCGTGACATTTGTTTCGAGACACTTGTCGAGATCCTGGTAACACAGCGACAACACGTCGTTCTGACGGGGGCCACCTCGCAAGGCGTAGTGCGCCGCCGTGAGACCGTGATCGGTGTAAGCAGCGAGGCTCTGCATGTCGGGTAGAATCGAAATCACTCGACCAAAGCCGTGGTGTCGTAACCAGAGAAGTTCTTCGTCACGGCGCACCTTGCGGTGCACCATCGTCGAACCGCCGGGCCGTTCGGACACCGCGAGTTGATCACGGAAGACCCACGTGAAGCCACGGGGCTCGATACCAGCCGCCCATCTGCCTCTCACGCGCGCCTCCCCCCGTCGGCCGACGCCAACTCGCGCACCCTCACGGCGGCGGCAACGTCGTGCACCCGCACCATAGCCACTCCGTGGGCGGCCGCCCAGGCCAAAGTTGCGATGGTCCCCTCGAGGCGATCCTCGGCTTCCAAATGTTCGCGGCCCAAATCGGAGAGAAAACGCTTGCGACTCGTGCCAAGCAGCACGCCGGCACCACACTCGCTGGCCCGGCGAACCAGGTCGTCCACGTGGCGTATGAGCGACAGATTGTGAGCCACCGTCTTGCCGAACCCGATACCCGGGTCGAGCCACAGCGGCGTGATGCCCCCCGCGAACCACGCAGCGGTCGGGTCGGTCAAGAAGCCGTGCACCTCAGCCACGACGTCGTCGTAGCGGGGATCGTTCTGCATCGTCGCGCTCGTTCCCTGCCGGTGCATCGCCACGTAACCCACGCCGAGTTCGGAGGCCACCGCGGCGAGTGAAGCGGAGACGTCGTTGATGATGGTGGCCCCGACGGCCACGGCCGCCCGCGCGACAGCTTCCTTCTGAGTGTCGACGGACACGGGGCCGTGAGCGGCCAGGGCCTCAATCACCGGAATAACGCGGTCGAGTTCCTCGGCCTCGCTCACGACGTCGGCGCCGGGTCGCGTCGACTCGCCACCCACGTCGACCACGTCGGCACCGAGGTCGAAGGCGGCGAGCCCCCGGGCCACGGCTAGCTCACGCTCAGGCACCCGTGAACCCGAATAAAAGGAGTCCGGGGTGGTGTTCACCACGGCCATGACCGACAGACTCAACGCCACGCGTTCCCGGGTCGCTGGATGTACTGCAGTGCCTCGGCCCGCGCGGCCGCGTCAGTACGAAACAGTCCGCGCACCGCCGAGGTCACCGTCGTCGCGCCGGGCTTTTTCACCCCACGCATCGACATGCAGAAGTGTTCGGCCTCGATCACCACGATGGAGCCACGCGGCGACATCTCGCGTTCGAGGGCCTCGACGATCTGGGTCGTCATGCGTTCTTGGACCTGCAGGCGTCGGGCGTACCCCTCGACGAGTCGGGCCAGTTTGCTCAACCCCGTGATACGACCCTCGGGGCCGGGCAGGTAGGCCACGTGAGCCCGGCCGACGAAGGGCACGAGGTGGTGTTCGCACAATGTGGTGAAGGGGATGTCACGCACCATGACCATCTCGTCGTGTCCTGCTTCGAAGGTGGTGCGCAGGTGCTCACCGGGATCGGCGTCAATGCCCTCGAAGAGTTCGACGTACATGTCGGCGACCCGGCGCGGCGTTTCCACCAGTCCGTCGCGCTCGGGGTCCTCACCGATGGCCTCGAGTAGCTCGCGCACCAGCGCCTGGACGCGGTCGCGGTCGACCACTCAGGGAGTCCCGGTGAAGGAGTAGATGGCGCGCAGGTTGCGGTAGCGCTCGTTGACGTCGAGACCGTACCCGACCACGAAGTCCGACGGGATGGAGAAACCCACGTACTTCAGTTCCTGCTCGACGCGTTGCTCGCCAATCTTCAACAACAAGGCGCAGACCTCAATCGAGCGGGGGCTCTTCGCCCCGAGGTACTGACGCAGGTAGTTCAGCGTGAGGCCCGAGTCGACGACGTCTTCCACGATGAGCACGTCACGGCCGGCGAGTTCGGTGTCGAGGTCTTTGACGATGCGCACCACGCCCGAGGTCTTGGTGGCCGCACCGTAGGACGAGACGGCCATGAAGTCAACGTGCACCGGAAGTTCGATGGCGTGCATCAAGTCGGCCATGAAGGTCACGGCACCCTTGAGCACGCACACCAACAGTGGTGGGTTGTCAGCGTAGTCACGGGTGATCTGTGCGCCGAGTTCGGTGATGCGGGCCTCGAGTTGCTCGGTGGAGACAATCACGCGGCCCAGTTCGTGGGCCGCCCACGCGGGCAGATCCGATTCGATGGCCATGGCGAAAACAGTAGTGGAGCCCTACGAAAGTCGCAGGCGCTGTTGAGTCCTCGACAGCCGACGGCCGCCGGCCAACTCGCACGCCGTGGCCTCGCCACGCACGACCGACACCGCTCGCTCCACGTCAGCGGCCGATGGCGGATGTGTTCCGTCAGACTCCTCGACCACGAGTTCGCGGCGCAACCAACGACGAAGACGTGCCACCGGCCACTGAGCCAGATCCCGACAATCGGCTTCGGTGAGCCGCAACGCACGGTCGGCCGCTGTGGCCTCGTCCAGCCAGGCCAACTCGTCGGCGATCAGGCGGGCCGAACGGGCGAGCAGCGGCACCACGTCGCGCTCCCCGACCTGGCCCAGCAGGGACAACACCTCATGACGCACCGCGTTCCGGCGTCGCGTGCGGTCGTCGTTGGTGGGATCGAGGATGAACGGGCGGCCCGATGCCTCGACGTAGGCGCGAAGTTCGGCCCGACGGATGTCCAGTAGTGGGGCCGTGTCGGTGCGCACGTGGGGCGAGAGGCCCTCGAGACCCGCACCCCACACGACGTTCAACAACATCGTCTCGGCGAGATCGTCCATCGTGTGGGCCGTCAGGGCACCCGCTGGCATCACCGCTCGACGGGCGGCCCGCGCTCCGGCTTCGGCTGTCTCACTTGGGTAGGTTCTCGCCAGCGGTGGGGCGTTCAACAGCAATTCCGCCAGCCCAACGGCAAGAGCACGCGCCGCATAGTCCACTGGTTTGAACGCGAGGAATGCACCACGAGGGAGCAGGCACAAGCGGCGTTTGCGAAGTGGCTAGAGCGTGCGAAGGTCGAAGGCTTGATCTACACCAAGGGCCAGGCGCTTGACATCGCCACGCTGTGCGCGGAGTTTGTGGACAAGGGGCAAGAGCTATTCAGACGCGGGGATAAAGTATCGAGCGCGTGGGACTTCGTGCGGGCGTCCGCTGACCAGTGGGCAAATATGCAGGGCAAGCTACGCATCACAGACTACAGCGGGCAGGATTTCCGCGCCTTCCGTGACGCGCTAGACCGTCTCGCATCCGCCGGCGCATATCGCGCCCTGCAAACACGCGAGGGCGTCAACAGGCGGCTTC
>CAXBRI010000036.1:0-9044 GCA_963978125.1 uncultured bacterium
GGCATACGAGATAAGGCCACGTGACTGGAGTTCAGACGTGTGCTCTTCCGATCTGCAGCGTCGGCGATGAGCAACCCACTCTGGGGGTCGATGGAACAGACCGATCCGGTGGTCGCAAAGGTGACCGCACCGGTATCGGCCGAGCCCGACACCGTGACGGTCAGCGGCACGCCGACCTGCCCAGCGTGCGACGAATTCGAAATCAACAAATTGAAGGGCGTCTTCACGAACTTAAAAGTGACGGCTGCCGACGTCGTGGCGGCGTAGGGGCCACTCGCGGCCTTGATCGCCTTGACGACACACGTTGCCGCCACGCGGGTGGTGAGCGAACCAGTAGTCGCGTTAATGGAGCAGTTCGCACCGGTGACCGAAAATTTCACCGCACCCGAGCCCGATCCTCCGGACGTCGTCACCTTGACACTCGCTCCAATCTTCACCTGGAGAGAGGTATTGGAAACCGTGAGAGCGGCCTGCGCCTTGGGGGCGGCTCCCGCGGGCGTCACGGCCAACAAAACGGTGGCCACCACGGTGAATGCGGATACCGTTCGGCCGATGCGACCTCGACTCATCAATCGAACCATCGTGATCCCTCCACTTTGCCACGAGTACTGCCATATCTTGCCATCCGCCGACCGGTCGTGCACACGGTGCGCCGATTGACGGCCATGAAAGAACTTCTTGTTTCACTCTGCGTGCGTGTCAACATTCACGTGAGTGGCGGGTCAGGTTGACCCTGGCGACGGAAACTAATCGGCTCGTCGCCGTATAGTTGCGACATGCGAATCAGAACCGTACTTGTTGCTTCGGCGATGCTCCTGGTCTCGACCGGAGTCGCCACGACCGCTCACGCGGCCGGCCCACTGGCGGGCAAGGGCTGCCCCGCGAAGGGTGCTTCGCTCAAGGTCGGCTTGTACACGTATACATGCATCAAGTCAGGCAAGAAACTCATCTGGAATGCGGGTGTGAAGGCGGCTCCGGCACCGACCCTGCCCGGTGGCAACTTTGACACCACTCCCGGTGGGTCGTTGCTGTGGTCGGAAGATTTCTCGGCAGCAGCCGGCTCGCCGGTCGACTCCACCGTGTGGACACCCGTCACGGGCTCGGGAACCTACGGCACCGGCGAGATTGAGAACAACACCTCCTTGGCCGAGAACCTGCAGCAAGACGGCACGGGCCACCTCGTGATCACCGCCAAGTGCATCACCACCTCCGACCCCGGCTGCAACGCCACGTCGCAGCCGATGGGCCAAACCTGGACCAGTGCGCGTATCTGGACGGAGAACAAGGTGAACTTCCAGTACGGACAGCTCGAAGCGCGCATCTGGATGCCGACGGGTTCATTCAACTGGCCGGCCTTCTGGATGATGGGTCAGATCTACTCGTCCAACCAGCCCCAGACCGGCTGGCCGTACTGCGGCGAGCTCGACATCGCCGAGGGCCTCCAGAACAACAATCAGGACCAGGCGACCATTCACTCGAACATCCCCGGCACCAGCACCGACTGGGGTCAAGGTACGGGTCTGACCCAGGTGGCACCGATCACTGGGGCCCAGATGACGAGTGGTTGGCACACCTACGGCATTCTCTGGAAGCCCAACTCGATTACCTACATCCTCGACGGCAAGGCCTGGGCCATGGAGCAGTACGACCCGACGTCCAAGGTCGTCACCCAGGTCGTGGGCACCGCGGTGGTGCGTTACGGACCGGGCACCGCGATCGCCTCGATGGGCGGTAACTGGCCGTTCAACGCGCCGTTCTTCGTGATCTTGAACGACGCCATCGGCGGCGTGTCCTCGCCGCAAGCGCCCAACGGGTCATCGGCCCAGATGAAGGTCGACTGGATCAAGTACTACAAATACCAAAACTACGGGACTGTCACCCACCTGAACTAACGGCTCCATAGAGCGAGCAGTTGACATCCCCCGGGGGCGAGCCCCCGGGGGATTTGCTTTAACAGTTCGCGCCGGGCTGTCCGTACTTCACGCCATCGGGACACATCGCCCCGGTAAAGGTGGCCGTGCCGTGTCCGGCAACACTCAAAAGGCGCGCACCAATCAGGTTGGCGTTAGTGAAGTTCGCGTTCGTGAAGTCGGCGCCCGACAGATCGGCGGCCGTGAAGTCGGCCCCGGTGAGATTGGCGCCCACGAACAGTGCGTGACCGAAGTTGGAGCTACCCATGGAAGCGTTCACCAAGGTCGCCCCAGTGAAGTCAGTACCCACCAGTTCGCTGCCGGGCATATAGATACCCGTCAGGTCCAGGTGGGCGAACGACAGACCCGGTAAGTGGGCACCGCCGATGCTCGCACCCGGGCCCACAAGGTACTCCACCGTCATGCCCTGGTAGGGGCCGTTCATGATGTGCCACTTGTCGGGCAACGCCGCGGGATAACCCACTTCGTAGGCCGAGATGATGCCGGTCAGTGTCGCACCGGTGAAAACGGCGTCGGTCAACGTGGCACCTGAAATCGAAGCACCCTTCAGGTTGGCATTGGTGAAGTTGGTCTGGGTCAGCGTCGCGCCGTAGAAGTTTGCGCCCGAGAGATTGGCCGACGACAGGTCGGCTGCCGTCAGATCGACGCCCGACAGGTTGGCCGAAGGACCCACCAGGTACCCCGCAACCAAACGCCAATTCACCGGCAGGGCGGAAGGTTGTCCCGTAAGTCCCGCCGAGGCTACGCCCGACAGGTTGGCTGACGACAGGTTGGCTCCCGTGAGATCGAGGTTCAAGAGAGTCGCTCCCGACAGATTGGCCGTCGGGCCCATCAAGTAACCACCGGCCACTGTCCAGTTCGCTGGTAGCGAGGCGGGTTGACCCGTGATGGCACCCCAGACAACGACCTTGTTCAGCGTGGTGCGTGCCATCACTGCACCCGCCAAGTTGGCCCCAACGAGATTCACGCCCGTCAGATTTGCGCCGGCGAAGGGCCGAACGTACTTTGTGGCGCCGCGAGGACAGGCGTGCGGAGCCACGCTCACCCTGGAGATGACCGACTTCGTTTTGCAGGCGTACATGGTGGCGTGGGTTGACGCCGCACCGGCCGACGCACCGGCCAATCCCACCGAGGACAAAGTCAGGGCCGCTATGGCCACCGAGGTCAGGTTCTTCAAACTGGTCGCTCGCACGGACTAGGCCTTCTTCAGCTTCGTCAAGACGTAGGCGAGAGAGTTGCCGGCCGGACCCGGGTAGATATAGGGGTTCTTCGCGGTGACCCATCCGGTGAAACGCAACGTCGAGTACACGTCCCAGCAAGCGCCGTAGAGAATCGGGGCGACGGGAACGTCGTTGTGCATGATCGTCGACAACTTCGTGATGTTGGCCTGGAAGGCCGGGGTGTCGGGGGCCGCGGCCGCGAGGGCAATCAGCGCCGTTTGGGCCTGGGGGTTGCGATAGTTGCCGTAGTTCGTCGAGCCACCCGTGTAGGCCGGGTCAGCCAGCCAGTTCTGGAACTGGGTGTAGGGGTTAGTGCCACCGGCGCCCCAGCGGATAATCGCATCGAAGTTGTGGGTGTAGATGTTCGCGTTCCACTGACCCGTCGTCACGCCCTGGGCGCTGACGTTGATCTTGTCGGCCTTGAGCGTCTGGGAAATCAGCTGCATGTCCTCGGAGTAGTCCGAGTAGGCAAAGGGGTCCTGAATGGTGAAGGCGCACTCGGTGCCCGCGGGCAGGCCGGTGGCGTCCTGGGCTGCGGCGCTGGTGACCTGGAAGTAGCCGTTGTTGTCGACCGTGTAGCCGTTCGAACGCATGAAGGTCGCCACGTGATCGGCCGTCCAGCCGTTCAGGTCAATGTTGTTCTTGTAGACACCCTGGTACGCCGAGTGAATTGGCATGAGACCACTCGTGGAGTTGGCCGGGTCCTCGAATCCGGTCTCGCCGATTAGGGAAAGCTGGTTGCGGTTGATGGCCATCGACACGGCATTACGGAAGTTCGGGTCGGCCAGGCACGAGGTCTGACCGTGAGGAGCCGAGGGGCTGAGGTTGAACCACAGGGTCACCGTTGAGCCCGGCGGGTAGTAGTAGTGGTTGTGGACCGGGTCAGAGGCCACGAAGGTGCGCGTGATCTGGGGGATGTCGTTACCGGCCCAGTCAAGTTGGTGGGCCTGGAGAGCCTCGGTGGCTGCGCCATTGGAGGCGTAGTAGGGGATGTGCACCTCGGTGACGTAAGGCTTCTTCGTCAACTGCCAGTGCGGGTTCAGCGTGTACTTGATCAGCTGGCCGCTGTAGCTCGTCGGCAGGTAGGGCCCATTGCCAACCACCTTGTTGTAGGGCAGGGAGATACCGCCGTTGGGGATCAGGCCCGAGGCCGGTAGACCGGCGTCGCCGGGCACCGGGAAGATCAGAACGCTGCCCAGGGCCTCACGGTTGGAGAACTGGGGCGTGGCGTAGGTCAGGGTCACCGTGTTGCCCGCAACACTTGCCGGACGCGCCAGGGCCGGCAGACCGAACATGTTGAGCGAGGCGTTGGTGTTGATGAGGTTGAACTCGTTGGCCACGTGCTGGGCGGTGAGCGGGGTGCCGTTGCTCCACATGGCCTTGGGGCTGATGGTGAAAGTCACACTCTGGCCCGTCGAGTTAAAGACCTCGTTAGTCGCAATCCACGGGTACCACTGGCCCGTCTTCAACGAGTTGAACATGATGAGCGGCTCATAGGAGAGGCCATTGGTGGACATCTGGGTACTCACGGATTGACCGTTGGCCGGGTTGAAGTTGTTGGTGAAGGTCTGGCCGACGTTGGTTTCCTCAGTGAGGATGGTCGGATTTTTCACCGAAGCGGCGTCGGACACGGTCGTCACGGCCAGTGTTCCGAGGGACACGCAGGCCACGGCCAGCAACGTCGTCACGGTTTTCTTCATGAGGTTCTTTCTCCCTTATCGTGAAACAGTCAAATCGATTGGTCGGTGCCGGTGGACGTCGCCCCCCGCGAGAGAGTGACGGCCGTGCGTTGGGCCTCACTGGCCCCGAGCCAGCACCGCGAGACGTGGCCGGGCGCCACCTCGACCTCGGGCGGCTGGTTCTCGTGGCAGATGTCTTTCGCCACCGGGCAGCGCGGACTGAACCGGCAGCCGGCCTCGTTGAAACCCACCGCGGCGGCCGGGGTCCCGGCGTGGTCGTGACGGCTCGCCAGGTCGTCGGGGTTGGGCACCGACGACACCAGCAACTTCGTGTACGGGTGGGCCGGGGCGTCGATCACCGTCGTCCCCCGGGCGCGCTCGACGACCTGACCGGCGTACATGACGGCCGTCTCGTCGGCGACGTACCGGGCCGAGGCGATGTCGTGGGTGATGTACATCAGCGCCAGGTTGCGCTCGTCGCACAACGAGCGCAGCAGGTTGAGCACCCCGAGACGAACCGACACGTCCAACATCGAGATCGGCTCGTCGGCGAGCAGCACGCGCGGATTGACCGCGAGTCCCCGGGCGATGTTCACGCGCTGGAGCTGGCCGCCCGACAGTTCGTGGGGGTAGCGGTCGAGGTACTCGGCGGCCGGACTCAGCGCCACGCTCTCAAGCACGGCCCGGGCCTGCTCGTCGAGGTCATCCTTGGCCGTGCCGTGAATGGCGAGGGGCCGCTCCAGGGCGTGACGGATCAGACGAACGGGGTTAACCGACGCGAAAGGATCTTGGAGAACCAACTGGACCTGACTCACGTAGTCGAGCCCGCGGCGGGCCGAGAGATTAACTGCCTCTCCCCCGAGAATCAGTTCACCACTGGTGGGCGCCACGATACGCGCGAGCATCCGGGCGAGTACCGACTTGCCCGAGCCACTCTCGCCCACCACGGCCAGCACTTCACCGGCCCGCAGCGAGACGGACACGTCCTCGACGGCACGGGACACGCGGCGTTGGCCGAAGAGACCTCCCCCGGCGCGCACCCGGAACTCCCGTGACAGGTGACGGGCCTCGAGAACGACATCCCCGCGGACGCTCACAACTCACCTCCGGCCGGAACAAATCGACGCGACAATTCGACGGGGGCGCTGTGCCCCTTGGCGTGCAGCCAGCAGGCGACCGAGCGGTGACCGCCCTCGATGGCCGACAGGGCCGGGTTCTCGGTCTGGCACTTGTCCATGGCGTAGGCGCAACGGGGCGCGAAAGCACAGCCCGCTGGCAGGTCGCGCAGATCGGGTGGTGAACCGGGGATGCCAGTCATCTCGACGCGCTCGCCGTGAAGGGGCGGGAAAGATTCCATGAGGCCCAGGGTGTAGGGGTGACGCGGGGCACGGTAGAGCTCGAGGGCCGGGGCCCGCTCGACGATGCGACCGGCGTACATGACCATGATCTCGTCGGCCAACTCCACCAGCAACGAGAGGTCGTGGGTGATGAAGATCATTGCGAAGCCGAGCTTCTGGCGTAGCTCATAGAGTTCGGAGACGATTTCGCGCTGGGTCACCACGTCGAGGGCCGTGGTGGGCTCGTCCATCACGATTAACTCCGGCGAGAGGGCGAGGGCCAGGGCGATCATCACGCGCTGGCGCTGACCACCCGAGAGTTCGTGAGGAAAGCGCTTCAGGCGGTCGGCGGGCAAACCCACCAACGCCAACAGTTCTTCGGCCCGTGCACGGCGTTCGGCCTTGCCCATCTCGGACCGGTGGACCCGCAGGACCTCGTCGATTTCGCGCCCGATTCGGCGCACAGGGTTGAGGGCCGACAACGCACTTTGAAGCACGATGGACACGTGGGCCCAACGCAGACGCTGAATCTCCTCTTCACCGGCCGAAAGTACGTCCACGGTATGGGTGTTCTCCCCGGGCACGTGGAACAACACGTCGCCCCCGGTGATAACGCCGGGCGCGCGCAGCAAGCGGGTGAGGCCGTAGACCAGGGTCGACTTCCCCGAGCCGCTCTCCCCGGCCACGCCGAGCACCTTGGAGCGACCAAGCGAGAAGGTCACCTCGCTCACCGCACGCGCGGCATCGGGTCCGTACCCGTAGGCGACCGAGAGGTCGCGGACTTCCAAGACGGGCTGATCGCTCACGGGCGCCCCTGACGTACGACCGGCGTGAAACCGAGCCGCGGACGACGGGCTAGGCCCGCCTTCTTGCGGGCGCGAGCCGAAAGGCCCCCGGCGCGCAGTCGAGGATTGATGAACTCATCAATCCCGAAGTTGATGAGCGCCAGACTCGTGCCCACGAGGGCAATGGCGATGCCGGGCGGCGCCAGCCACCACCATTCGTTGGCGAGGGCCGCGTTGTTGGACTGGGCCCAGTAAAGCATCGTGCCCCAGTTCCACGTGGACACGTCGGTGAGTCCTAGGAAGGCCAGGGTCGTGAAGACGCCCACCGAATAGAGAATCGTGAAGAGGAGCGACGCGGCGAGAATGGGCAACAAGTTGGGTCCGATTTCACCGAACATGATCCGCCAGCGGCTCTCGCCGATAATCCGGGCCGCCTCGACGAAGTCGCGGTCGCGCAGCGACATGGTTTGGGCCCGCAGCACCCGGGCCCCCCAGGCCCAACCGGTGAGCGAAATGACCATACCCACCACCAACGGGTTGGCCTGCTGGCCGGCCGGTAGATAACTATTGATGACAATCAGCAACGGCAAGCCGGGAATGGCGAGAAAAACGTTCGAGAGCAGAGACAGGCCCTCGTCGGTACGACCACCGATGTAGCCCGCGGCCATACCAATCACGACCGAGAGAATCGTCGCGCTGAGACCGGCGATGAAACTCACCACCATCGTCTCGCGGCACCCCACCAGCAACTGGGACAACACGTCCTGACCCAGAGTCGTGGTGCCCAGCCAGTGCGACCAACTGGGCGTGAGATTCGGCAGGAAGATACTGGCGCTCGGGTCATAGGGGGCGATCCACGGACCAATCACGGTGAGCACGATGAAGAAGCCGAGCAGAGCAAGTCCGACCACGACCTTGGGTGAACGGGGCAGGCGCAGGTGTCGCATCAATGCACCGTTTGGGTTCGGGTGCGCGGGTCGAGCACGTAATAGAGGACGTCGGCCAGAAAGTTGGCGCCGAGCACCGTGAAAGTGATGAGTAGGAAGATGCCCTGGAGCAACGGGTAGTCCAAATTGCCCACGGCGTTCACTAGCAGGTTGCCCACACCGGGGTAATTGAAGACCTGCTCGACGAGCAGCGAACCCGACACCAGTAAACCGATGGTCAGGGCCAGGTTCGCCACCGAAGGCAGGACGGCGTTTCGCGCCGCGTGCCAGATGACCCGACGACGCGGCAGGCCCTTGGCGACGGCCATCAAGACGAAGTCCTCGCTGATGGTGGTGACCATCATGTTGCGCATGCCGAGCATCCAACCGGCGAGCGAACTGAGCACGATGGAGAGAATTGGCAACTGGCCGTAACGGAGGAGACTCGCGATGTACTCCCAGTTCCATCCCGGGCTGAGCGCCGCGTTATACGCCCCGAGCAGCGGAAACCAGTGCAGACCGGTGGCGAAAATCATGATGAGAATCGTGCCGAGGAAGTAGTACGGCACGCTCTGGAGGAACGTGGCGACGGGAATCACCGCGTCGGCCCGCGAGCCGCGCGTCCAGCCGAACACCACACCGAGCGCCGTGCCGATGAGGAAACTCACGACGGCCGCCGTGCCGATCAACCCGATGGTCCACCAAATCTGCGAGGAGAGTACCTGACCCACGGGAGCCGACAGGGTGATGGATTCGCCCAGGTTGCCGTGGGCCAACTGACCGAGGTATCGCCCGTACTGGACAATCAGGGGCTGGTTGAGGCCCTGGCCGAATTGGGCCTTAATCGCCCGAATCATCTCGGGGGTTACCCGTCCCTGCAACTTGCCAATCAGCTGTTGGATGGGGTCCCCGGGCATCAATCGGGGCAAGATGAAGTTGACCGTGATGGTCGCCCACGCGGTGAAGAGATAGACGCCAAGGCGCCGCAGTAGCGAGGTCACGACACGCCCCGCATCAGCAGTTCCGGTGCGCCGACCTCGGCGCCCTGTACGCAGCCGCACGAGTCACGCAGGACGAGTTCCGTGGGCATCGTCACCATCGACCCCTTCTCCACTTCGCCGTCGAGCAGGCCGACCACGAGGTTCACCGCCGCCACACCCAACTGA